>NZ_JARESU010000083.1:0-36871 GCF_046027075.1 Paraburkholderia sp. RL18-085-BIA-A
GGTGTGCATGGATACGCGTTTGTCGATGTCTGCGGCCTCGGCGGCGGCATGAATGACGCGGTTCAACTGCCTCAGGCTAAGCTGGTCAACGGGATCTCGCCCGGGAAAGAGCCACCCGCCATCCGGCATCCTGCCCTGGGTCCGTGCCACGTGCCACCAGACGCGCAGGCGCTCGAGCAGCACTGGTGAGAGCATCGCGTAGCGGTCCTTGTGGCCCTTGCCCTGCTCAATGCGCAGCGTCATGCGCTGGCTGTCGACGTCGGTGACCTTCAGCGCCACCACTTCGCTCGCGCGCAGCCCGGCCCCGTACGCGACCGACAGCGCGGTCTGGTGCTTCAGGTTGCCGGCCGCCTCGATCAACCGCCGCACTTCATCGGGACTGAGCACGACGGGCAAGGTGCGGGGCACGCGCACCGGCTGCATCCTGACCATCAGCTCGGGCCGGTCGAGCGTGATCTCGAAGAAAAACTTCAGTCCTGTGATCGCGGCATTCAGTGACACGGGTGAGGTGCCGTGATCGACCAGATGCAGCTGGTAGCGCCGCAGGTCCTCGACGGAGGCCGTGTCAGGTGAGCGCCCGAGAAAGCGGGCAAATTCGCGCACGATGTGCAGATAGGTGTCCTGCGTCTTCGGCGCAAGCTGGCGCATGCGCATGTCGTCGATCATGCGCTGGCGCAGCGGGCTGACGCCGGTATCGGAGGGGGTCATGATGGGGCTCCTGCTGGAGAACGAGGCGGATTGCCTCATTCGCCAACATAAGCAATCGCGTCACGGACCTCTCATTTGCCACCGGCGTTGCGCCGGAGCCCCTACCGCGCGAGCGGTTTAGTCCCTCGGCCAGGAACCGCCCTTCAAGCATGCACCAAGTCAACGGCAGCTTCCGAGGTACAACGGCCGTTCATATCTTCGAGCCAGTCGGCAACTTCTCGGCCGGCAACCGACGAGTAGTCGAGCGAACCGCTGCTTTGACCCTCAAATAACCGCAGTGACCAAACCCAAAGAGACGGTCGACGTCGCGGAAAGCGGCCATCGAACGAATGTATCAAGCTGGTAAAACTGATCAGCGCCAAGGAGTTGCTGCGTAACGCTTGGACTGCGTTCGCGCGACTTGCAGGCGCGATTCGCGGCAATCAAACATGCGTATGTTCGCGCCGGGCTGCGTCGTCTCCGCTGTGATGTCGTGTGTGCTCCTGCAATGGGCGAACGACTGTACTCGTTCGGTGCGCTGGTTTCGCCCTATCCTTTGCCGCATGAATCGGTCGAGCAGCCGGAATTCGGCGCCGCACCGCATACCGCGCACGCGGAAACAACCACTCTTTGCCATGAAGCACACGGAGGTCGACGTGAGCACCATCCACTACGCATTGCGCAGCGCCCACGCAGCACCTCCCATCGCGTCGGGAGAAGCCAATTCGACGCCACTTCTGTCCGAATGCACGGACAAACTGGGGCGGCCGCTAAAAGACTTGCGGCTGTCGGTCATCGATCAGTGCAACTTCCGCTGCACGTATTGCATGCCGAAGGAAGTCTTCATGAAGGACTATCCGTTCCTTCGTTCGGCATCGCGTCTGTCGTTCGACCAGATGACATTCCTGGCCAAGGCGTTCGTCATGCTCGGCGTCGAAAAGATCCGCATTACGGGTGGCGAACCGCTGCTGCGCAAGGATCTCGAGACGCTGATCGCGAGACTTGCTCGCCTTCGTACACCCGAAGGCAAGGACGTCGAAATCGCGCTTACGACGAATGGTTCGCTGCTTGCAGCAAAGGCGCGCTCGCTGCGCGATGCAGGTCTGCGGCGCGTGACCGTCAGTCTCGACAGTCTCGACGATGCCATATTTCAAAGGATGAACGACGTCGGTTTCCCGGTTGCACGGGTCCTGGAAGGCATTCAAGCAGCAGCGGCGGCAGGTCTGTCGCCGGTAAAGGTCAATACCGTTGTCGAGAGGGGCGTGAACGAGAACCAAATCTTGCCGATCGCGCGGTACTTTCGAAACACGGGTGTGGTCGTCCGCTTTATCGAATTCATGGACGTTGGCGGTGCCGCGTCCTGGGCAAGAAAGAACGTTTTCACCTCCGACGATGCACGGCGCCTGATAGAAGGCGAGTTCGCACTTCAGCCTCTGCTCACGCAACGCGCCAACGACACCGCACGCAACTTCGACTATGTGGACGGCGCCGGAAGCGTCGGGTTCATTTCCAGCGTGTCACAACCGTTTTGTGGAGACTGCACGCGCGCGCGCGTCTCCTCCGACGGCAAGATGTTCACGTGCCTCTTCGCAACGGGATCGCTCGATCTCAAGCCGTGGCTTGGCGAAGCCCTTGCGCCTGAAGCCCTTGCGCAGGAAATCCTCGCCCGCTGGCGAGACCGTGACGACCGATATTCGGAACTGCGCGGCGTGCGCGCGCGAGTCGGTTCAAAGAAGGTCTATCCGACCGTGCGCATGTCCCTCGTGGGGGGCTAGGCGGCATCCAAACACATTGCTTAGGCGTCGAACATGAAGATTGAAGTCAAGTATTTCGCAAGCATCCGCGAAGCAACCGGACTGACGCACGAAACAGTCACGCTAAACGCGGGCGCGAGCGCTACGCCGACCGTGGACAGCTTGCGCACGGTGCTGGCGCAACGCAGTTCGGGGCTTCGCGAAGCGCTCGCAACGGGGCGTCCCGTTCGAGCGGCGGTCGATCATGTGTTGCGCGCGGGAAGTTTCGAACTGGCGGACGGTTGTGAAGTGGCGTTCTTTCCACCGGTGACGGGCGGCTGATATCGACTCGCCTCATACGCGGGTATCTATCGAAGTATTCGTTAGCGCCTAACGCACGCTCGGGATCGTGAACATTGCTGCGACCCTTGTCCTCGGCGCATATCTCCTATCGCGCGCCGAACAGTATGGCGGCACATGATCCTCGATACGATCGCGCATTGGATCAGGCACGCGACTGGACCTCATTTGGAGCTGCACCGACGCTTAGGCCTGCCGCGTCGACTTGACAGCTCCGGCATAAGGCCGCGCGCAAGTGTCGACGCTTAGCGCATGCACACGCCGACGAGCTTGCCGACTGTGATCAGCGCCTTTTCGATTTCCGGCGACCACGTATAGCTATAGTTGAGCCGGATGAAATTGCGGTAGCTGTTCGTCGTGGAGAACATGTAGCCCGGCCCGATCGTAATGCCTTGCTGGAGCGCGAGCTGGTAGAGCTTCATCGAGTCCACGTTTGGCGGCAACTCGACCCAAAGCACATACCCGCCCATCGGATGCGACGTGCGCGTGCCTTCGGGGAAAAACCGCTTGACGATCGCAGCCATGAGGTTCGCCTGCTGCGCATACACCTTGCGCACGCGGCGCAAGTGATGCTCGTAGCCGTCGTGCTCCAGGTATTCGGCAATCGCGAGCTGCGGGATCGACGGTGTCGTCAGCGTGTTGAGGAACTTGAGTTTTTCCACTTGGTCCCGGTAACGACCCGGGATCGCCCAGCCGATCCGATACGCGGACGTCAGGCTCTTCGAGAACGACGCACAGTGCAGTACGAGCCCCTTCGTGTCGTAGGACTTGAGGGGAGAGGGATGCGAGTCGCCGAAGTACAGTTCGTTGTAGACGTCGCTTTCTATGGCGGGAACGTCGTGCCGCTCCAGCAGTTCGACCAGCTCGCGCTTTTTCTCGTCGGGCATCTGGAACCCGAGGGGATTCTGGAAATTCGGCATCACCATGCACGCGGCGATGCGGCGGGTGTCGAGAAGCCGGGAAAGCACACCAATATCTATTCCTTCACGAGGATGCGTCGCGACTTCGATCGCGCGCATTCCCATCCGCTCGATCGCATGCAGCATCGCGTAGAACGTTGGCGACTCGACGGCCACCGTATCACCGGGTTTCCCGACCGCCTGCAAGCAGAGATTGATAGCCTCGGTCGCGCCGAGCGTCACGACAATCTCATTGGGATCCACCGACACGCCGTTCTCCAAGTACCGCCGCGCGATTTGTCGGATCAATTGCGGGTTCCCCGGTGGCAGTTCGTCGGTCACGCCCCATTGCGTCTTGCGGCGCGTGATGTTGTACGCGTAGCGGTTGATCTTGTCGAACGGGAACAGCTTCGGATCGGGGTAAGGCGAGCCGAGCGGCGTCGCCGACTCGGCGCCGATCGAACGCAGCGTCGACAACACGAGCCGGCTCACGTCCACGTGCGCGGACACCGCGATCGGCTTCGAAGTCAGCAGCTCGTTCGCAGCCTTACTGCCCGCACCGTCCGGCGTGAGACGAACGAAGTACCCGGATTGCGGGCGGCTTTCGATGATGCCCTTGCTTTCGAGCAGCAAGTACGCGTGGATCACCGTCGTGATGCTGAGCTTGTGGTGCTGGCTCGTCTGCCTGACCGAAGGAATGCGATCTCCGTGCCGAAGCACGCCGCGCAGAACCTGGCCTTCGATGTCCGCCGCCAATCTTTCGTATAGCTTCATCGACTCCCTCCAGCTAGCACGGCCCGCGCACCACCCCGGCGCGAGTTGAGTTGTGTCGCCGCCCCATCTTTTGACCGTCGACTGTACCCTTTTAGAGCACAGTTTACGGGCGTAGGCATCGTACTAGAACTGTACCCTTTTCATCGCCGCGAATGTGTGCGCTTCGCGCGTGGCCGAACGCTTTTAACCTTCAGTCACAGCATGCGCCAAGCGATACGCCCGACATCCGGGACGCAGGCAAAGCGTAAAGTCTACGGAACCGACGTCATGGAAAAATCAAAGCCACAGGGTCGCATCGAGCCCTATCACCACCCCGCCGCCGGCTGGGGCGCACTGAAGTACGTTGCCATCAACCTGATCAAAGAGAGGGTTGCGGGCGGCAACTACAAGACCCTCTTCAAGCAGAACCAGCCTGATGGTTTCGATTGTCCCGGCTGCGCGTGGCCGGACCGGCAACATGCTTCGACCTTCGAGTTCTGCGAGAACGGTGTGAAGGCGGTTGCCGCCGAGGCGACCAGCAAGCGGGTGACGCCCGCGTTCTTCGACGAGTACACGGTCGAAACGCTGATGAAGCAGACCGATTACGAACTCGAGCAGCACGGCCGGTTGACCGACCCGATGGTCTATGACGCGCTCGCCGACAAGTACAAGTCAATCTCCTGGGACGACGCGTTCCGGCTGATCGGCAGGCACCTGAAAGCGCTAGACAACCCGAACCAGGCTGCGTTCTACACGTCGGGCCGCGCAAGCAACGAAGCCGCATTCCTGTATCAATTGTTCGTGCGCATGTACGGCACCAACAACTTTCCGGATTGCTCGAACATGTGTCACGAGGCGACGAGCCGCGGCCTGCCCACCACGGTGGGCGTCGGCAAGGGCACGGTCACGCTCGACGATTTCGAGCTCGCCGATACGCTGCTGATCTTCGGCCAGAATCCCGCGACCAACCATCCGCGCATGCTCGGCGAGCTGCGCGAATGCGCTAAACGCGGCGCCACCATCGTGTCGATCAATCCGTTGCGTGAACGCGGGCTCGAGCGTTTCTCAAGTCCCCAGCACCCACTGGAGATGCTGACGATGTCGAGCACGAAAATCGCATCGACCTTCATCCAACCGAAGCTCGCCGGTGATTTCGCGCTGCTCAAGGGCGTCGCGAAGCGCGTGGTCGAACTCGATGACGAAGCGCTCGCGCAAGGCAGCGAACGCATTCTTGACGTTGCGTTCATCGAACAGCACACGTCCGGCTTCGAGGCTTTCGCAACCGATCTGCGCGCCGAAAACTGGGCCGCGCTCGAAGCCGAATCGGGTGTCGCTCGCGAAGACATCGAAGGCCTTGCACGCATCTACGCGAACGGCAAGCGCGTGATCGCGACCTGGGGCATGGGCCTCACGCAGCACAAGAACTCGGTCGCGACCGTGCACATGCTGTCGAACCTGATGATGATGCGCGGCAATATCGGTCGCGAAGGCGCTGGCCTGTGTCCAGTTCGCGGCCACTCGAACGTGCAGGGCAACCGCACGGTCGGCATCGAAGAGCAGCCGTCGCAGGAATTCCTCGACCGCCTCGGCCAGGTGTTCGACTTCGAGCCACCGCGCGAGCACGGCTACGACGTCGTCGAAACGATCGAAGCGATGCTCGAAGGCCATGTGAAGGTGTTCCTCGGCCTCGGCGGCAACTTCTCGATCGCGACACCCGACACGCCGCGCACGTGGGATGCGCTGCGCGCCTGCGACCTGACCGTCCATATCACCACCAAGCTCAACCGCAGCCATCTCGTACACGGCAAGGACGCGCTGATCCTGCCGACCCTCGGCCGCACCGAAATTGATATCCAGGGTGGTGTGTCGCAAGGCGTGAGCGTCGAGGACTCGATGAGCATGGTCCACATCTCGTACGGCATGAACACCCCGGCGTCGAAAAACCTGATGTCGGAAACAGCGATCGTCGCGCACATTGCGAGCGCGACGCTCGGCAGCGCGAAAGTCGACTGGCTCGGCTACGCAAAGGATTATTCGCGCGTGCGCGACGCGATCGAGAGCGTGCTCGACGGCTTCGAGCAGTACAACGAACGGATCGCGCATCCGGGCGGCTTTCACCTGCGCGTCGCTTCCCGCGAACGCGACTGGCAGACGCATACCGGCAAGGCCAACTTCATCGTGCACCAGATCGAGGAAGACACCCCGATACGCCGCGCGAAAAAGCAGCACGGCGAACGCGTGATGACGCTGATGACGACCCGCTCGCACGACCAGTACAACACGACGATCTACGCGCTCGACGACCGCTATCGTGGCGTGTTCGGCCAGCGCCGCGTCGTGTTCGTGAACCCCAAGGACCTGGAATTGCTCGGGTTCGATGCAGGCGAGTGGGTCGACATGACGACCGTGTGGGACGACGGCATCGAACGTCGGGCCGACTCGTTCCTGCTCGTCGAGTACGACATTCCGCGCGGCTGCATTGGCTCGTACTACCCGGAGACGAACCCGCTCGTCCCGCTCACGAGCGTCGGCGACGTGTGCAACACGCCGACCTCGAAGTCAATCCCGGTGCTGCTGCATCGGTCAGCGCCGCCGGCCGCCGCCGCTGCGTGAGCCCACCCCCTCATGAATTGAGCAGCGCGCCGGCCGGCGCGCTCACCCGATTTCCACCTTACCCCTGGTGACCGACATGCCACTCGAAACCCTACATCTCGCGCGCGGCCAGTTCGCAATGACCGCCATCTTCCACATCCTGTGGCCGATTCTGACGATCAGTCTCTCGGCCTTTCTGCTCGTCGTCGAAATTCTCTGGGTGCGCACGAGTGAGGTCGTGTGGTATCGCCATGCGCGCTTCTGGAGCAAGCTGCTTGTTTTGAATTTTGCCGTCGGCGTCGTGAGCGGCATTCCGATGGAGTTTCAGTTCGGCACCAACTGGGGACCGTTTTCGCAATTCACCGGCCAGTTCTTCGGCAACATCCTCGGCTTCGAAGGCGCGATGGCCTTCATGCTCGAGGCGGGCTTCGTCGGCATCATGATGCTCGGCTGGGGGCGTGTGCCGAAGGGGGTGCATCTGTTCGCCACCTCGATGGTCGCGCTGGGATCGTCGATCTCAGCGTTCTGGATCATGGTGGCCAACTCCTGGATGCAGACGCCAGCCGGCGTCGCGGTCGTCGACGGCAAGATCGTCGTAACCGATTATGTGAAAGCAATCTTCAGCCCTGACATGGCCTGGGGCGTGTCGCACATGTGGTTCGCCGCGCTTGAAACCGGCCTCGTGGTCGTCGCCGGGCTTTCCGCCTACTACCTGCTGAAGCGCCGCAACCCCGAGTTCTTCGTGCGTTCATTCAAGCTCGCGCTGCTGTTGCTTGTGTTCGTCGCGCCGGTGCAGATCTGGCTCGGCGATTCGAGTGGCGTCGACGTGTTCGCAACTCAGCCCGCCAAGGGCGCGGCGATCGAAGGCCACTGGGAAACCAACGCCCCCGGCACCGGCGCCTCCTGGTCGCTGCTCGCATGGCCCGACAAGGCGAAACAACGCAACGATTGGTCGATCGAAGTCCCGGGCATGCTGAGCGTCCTCGGCACGCACAGCCTGCATGGCCAGGTGAAGGGTCTCGCGGACATTCCGGTCGCCGACCAGCCGCCGCTGCTGCCACTCCTCTACTACACGTTCCGCGCGATGGCGGGTATCGGCTTCCTCTTCATGGTCCTTGCTTTCTGGACTGCATTCGCGTTGCGCAAGGCGCGCGGCCAACTCGATGCGCTGCTCGCGCAACGTAAGTTGCTGCTCGCATGGGTGCTGGCCATTCCGCTGCCATATATCGCGGTCGAATGCGGCTGGATCGTGCGCGAAGTCGGACGCCAGCCATGGGTCGTGTACGGATTGCTACGCACCGAACACGCGGCCTCCGCCATCTCTCCCATTGCGATTACCGGCAGCATGGTGATGTTCGCCGTCTTCTACGTGATTTTGCTGTCGTCGTTCTTCTACTTCGCGCGCCGCTGGCTGAAGAACGGACCCGACCTCACGCTACCGCCCCCGGCCGAGCCGTCGCTGTCGCCTCAGTCCGTCGCGCAAGCCACGGTCGAGTACTAAGGGCCACCAGACCACTCGCTTCGCGCCAGGCCCCAAGGGGGGCCAAGAAAACTTGGGGCGGCCTGGCGTTTCCTTGAGAGCCAACGACGCCTCCATTCAAGTTCATCGAGAAAGGTTACCCAAAATGAATCCAGTCACCGCTGAAAGTTTGCTAAGCCATACGTGGTTTGGCCTGATCGGGCTGATGCTCGTGCTCTATGTGATCACCGACGGCTTCGACCTCGGTGTCGGCATCCTGAGTCTCTTCCGTTCGAAGGAATCCGAGCGAGACCTGATGATCCAGTCAATCGGGCACGTCTGGGACGCCAACGAAACGTGGCTCGTCGTGCTCGGCGGCGCCCTCTTCGGCGCATTCCCGGCTGCGTATGCGACTTTGCTGTCGGACCTGTACGTGCCTGTGATGGTGCTGATCGCTAGCCTGATCATGCGTGGCGCCGCGATCGAATTCCGTCACGCCGCGACAGGCGCACGGCCGATATGGGACCGCGTGTTCGGCATCGGCAGCCTGTTAGCCGCTGCGTGCCAAGGGGTGATTCTTGGCAAAGTCATCACCGGCCTGTTGCCGGGCAGCCTTCACGTGGGATTCGTCGCGATGACCGCAATCGGCGTCGTGTCGGGCTATGCGCTGCTCGGCGCAACGTGGCTCGTGAAGAAGACCAATGGCCGGCTGCAAGCGGCTGCACGGCGCTACTCGATGATCGCGGTCGTCACAACCGTCGCCGCCGCCATCGTCATCTCGATCGGCACGCTGATAGTGAGTCCGATCGGCGCCGAGCGTTGGGCACAAGCCGGAGTGTTCCATGTGCTGGTCGCCCTGGCGATCGTCGCGGCGCTGGCGTTCTGCTACGTCCTCTATTCGGTGTATATGGGCAGCGAGCACGGGCCGTTCAATGCGTCGATGGTCTTGTTCGTCGCGTCGTTCGCCGGCCTCGCTGTCAGCCTCTTCCCGGATATCGTGCCGGGACAGCTGAGCATCGCGTCTGCCGCATCGAACAGCAGCACGCTGATCTTCATGCTGATCGGCATCGGCACCGTGATGCCGATCATGATCGGCTACAACCTGTACCAGTATCACCTGTTCCGCGGCAAGGTCATTCCGGTCCACCATTGATCGACAGCCTTACACCGGCAAACATTGGAGCGCTAAGTGATCGTCAGGCCCCCACATAACTGGCTCCGCATGCTGTTCGTGTGGAACGGATCGGTACTTCAATCGATTATCCCGCAACTGGCCGTCCTGACGCTGGTGGGGCTACTGGCGGTCATCGCCCACCGGTACAATTTCGGCCCGATGATTCCGCTCAACACCACGCCGTTCACGCTGTGCGGTGTCGCGCTCACGATCTTCCTCGCATTTCGGAACAACGCAAGCTACGACCGCTTCTGGGAGGCCAGGCGCCTTTGGGGGACTATCCTCATCTCGGCGCGGAATCTGACGTCGCAAGCGCTGTGCTACGTGCCGGACGATGCGCCGGAGTTCGACCGGACCGAGTTCGTGCGTGGGATCATCGGCTTCGTCTATGCGCTCAAGCATCAATTGCGCAAGACCGATCCGGCGCCCGATCTCCAGCGCTACGTCGGCGCCGAGCGCGCCCGCGTGCTACAGGCGAAACGCTATCGGCCCACGGCGCTCCTGAACGAGGTCCGGCAGGCGGTGAGCAAGTTGCAGCGGCGCGGCGCGATCTCCGACACGCAGGTGTGGATGTTCGACAACCAGTTGAACGAACTGGGAACGATGGTCGGCGGCTGCGAGCGGATCGCGTCGACCCCGATACCCTACCCGTACGGCGTGCTGCTTCATCGCACCGTGTACTCCTACTGCTTGCTGCTGCCGTTCGGCCTGGTCGATTCGATCGGCATCGCAACCCCCCTCATCTCGGTGTTCGTGTCTTACACGCTGATTGCGCTCGAGGCGATCGCAAGCGAAGTCGCCGAGCCCTTCGGCATTGCGCCGAACAACCTGGCGCTCGATGCGATGACACGCAATATCGAGCGCTCGCTGCTCGAACTGTGCGACGAAGCGCTTCCTGCCGAAGCGAAGCCGGGCCGGCGCTACCAGCTGACGTAAACGCAGGCTGCATCGCGCGACCGCGATTCTGTAGCTTGCCGATTCAGACCGCTCTGTACCCTCCCGCCGGCCACCGCTTGCGTACGATGCCTCAAACGGAATGCGGGCCGGCTCAAGCGCGACGCCCTGCACTCCACTGTCCTGAAGGAGAAAAGATGTCCTGCGATCTAGCCACCGAACATACAGGAAGCGTTTCGCGCCCGATCGTTCGCCGCCGGCGAGGCCTGTCGACGGCCATCATGGATCGTGTCGTCGAGGAATTCCCGGTCGCGCTCGTCTTCAACGGCATTTCGCACGCGGTCATGATGGCGACCCCGCTCGATTTCGAAGCGTTCGCGGTGGGCTTTGCGCTGACCGAAGGCATCGTCGAGCGCGCGGCCGACATCTACGATCTCGAAGTCTTCATGCACGCCGACAGCGCAGAGGTACAGTTGACAATTGCACAACCGGCGTTCCTGCAATTAAAAGGCAAGCGGCGCGCCCTCGCCGGCCGTACCGGCTGCGGCGTATGCGGGATCGAAAGCATCGAATTGCTGGATCTGCAACCGCAGAAGATCGCGCGTCGAAAGGGTGCCGTCGACGTATCGCCTTCGGCAATCGAATCGGCCGCGCGCGAACTACCGGGCCGGCAGATCCTGATGCGCGAGACAGGAGGAATCCACGCTGCGGCATGGTGCAAGCCCGACGGCTCCGTCGTCGAGGTGTTCGAGGACGTGGGCCGCCACAACGCGCTCGACAAGCTGATCGGCGGCCTCGCTCGCCGCCGGGAAGACATGCAGGACGGCTTCGTCTTTCTGTCGAGCCGGGCGAGCTACGAGCTCGTGCGCAAGGCGGCGCGAATGAACATTCCGTTGCTCGCCACGATATCGGCGCCAACCTCGCTCGCGATCGACATCGCTCAACGTGCCGGCATGCGTCTCTTGAGCTTCTGCCGGCAAGACGGCTTTGTCGAGTACACGGCGAACGACCCTCCGGGTCCAGTGCGCCAACCTGCATCGACGGCAACCGTTCGCACGGATGCAGCACAAGCCAACGGACCAAACCCAGCCCCCTGTGACAATGGCCTCTGACCAGCGGGACTATTGTTGTGACTGGCGCAGAATGACCGGCCTCGGCTTAATCCGAACTTCCGAGATGGCCGACGAGGCGACGGGTCAGCGTGGCGAATGAAGGGCCGCTTCCGATAGACCGACGTTCGAATGCGTGTCCAATTGCGCGGGCGAACGGTCCAGCCTGGCCGTGTGTTGCCGGACGCATCGGACCCATCTCGACCCCATATAGTGACGTTCGTCAGTATCGCGTCGACCGGCAGAGGATCGGCCATACCTTGGCGTTTCACTCGACACCGGTCGATGCCCAACCGGGGCAACGGGCAATAGGTCAGGTGAGACACTGCGCCGCAGTGCGTACGGGGGGCCAGGATCTATGCTTATCCCGTCTCCCCCATGTTCTTCCTCGGCATATGGATTCGGCCCGCCAGCTTAGGCGGGCTTTTTTTTATTTCAAGACAGAGAGTAAAACATGTCGCACGAACATGCCCCCCATGACGAAGCCATCGAACACGCAGCGCGTGCAGGCGATCCTCTATCGCGTTGGGTAGCCGGTTTCACTGCGATTCTTGCCGCCATCGCGGGTTTTCTACATTATGAAGAAAGTGTGCTGCAGACGCAGGCCTTATTGTTCAAGAACGAGGCCGTGCTGCTGCAAAGCAAAACCAGCGACGAATGGAATCTTTACCAGGCCGAATCCAGTAAAGGTCACATGATGGAGATCGCTGCCGGGTTGTCCGGACCCGAAAAGCAGCGGAACTATCGCGATCAGATCAACAAGTACGAGAACCGCAAGAAAGATATCTCGGCGAAGGCGCATGAGATGGAACAGCAGGTAGCCGAAGCAAACCTGCAATCGGGGCGCAAGGAGCACCCGCAGCACATGTTTGGTCAGGCGCTCGCGCTAATCAATGTCGCTATTTCGCTAGCGGCGGTTACGTCGTTGACAGGCAGTCGAAAACTCTTCGTCGTGGCGGCCTGCTCAGGAGCCGTGGGCATCGGCGTGTCTATCGCTGCCTTTTTGCACATATGATTCGGCTTTCCACGTCTGTCGCGCCCGCAAGAGGCATGGCGGTGTGATTAAAAACACAGCCTGTCTCGGCGTACGCGCAACCGCAAGCATAGTTGGAATGCAGGCAGCGGATTTGTCGGTAGCGGCTGTTCGCGACAACGCGGGGGGGACGCTCCCACGAACGGCGGCTTTCGCCGATGCCCCGACCATCATTATCCGCGCACGAACGTCCGTTGTTTGGGGGCTAAGCTGACGTTCGAACGTCTAAGTGAAGGCGTCGACGAATGTCCGTAGATGGCCGGTTTGCGACGATGGCGTAATGAATAGCTCACTCAGCGACCCCGGCAAGGTTCTCGATATTGTCCTCAATACGTCCCCGCGCCTCTGCCTCGGCATCGGCCGCCGTTCTTGCGATCAGCGGGAAAACGAGCCCGTTGCCTTTGAATTCGTGAGCAAAATGCACCCACGATTCGTAAGCGAATATGCCGGATTCCAATTGAACGACGTTGAGCACCACGTCGTAAGTACGCTGCTGGCCCTGCCCACGAGTGTATTGAAATTTGTACATCTTTGGATGAAGCATCTGGACCTCCACTTCAAACTCAAGTATGAAGGAACTCACGGTTCTTTCAGCGGGCGCATGGTGCGCGCGCTGCTCGACACGGCGCGTCGTCAATCCGCAGCCATTCACCTGATGCAATCCATCGCGCCCGACGGCAAGCCCACCCGCGTGTCCACACGATGCCCAAGTCCGAGCTAGATCACGAAGCACATTACATACCCTTTCGGCAAGCCAGGCGACCGGCTTGATGTCCGCGAGCCGTGGGTTAGCAAGGCCCTCGGCGTCGATTCTAGGGCGCGGATGGTCGAATTTCGCCCGATAGAGCCGCCCCGATGAGCGCTCTATTCGTGATCAAGCCGTGGCAGGTCCGCAAGCGTTCGACCAGCATCGGAATCAGCGGCCACCATTTCGATGCCTTCGCGTCCCGCCTCATAGACGATGCGTCGGACCTCCGGACCAGCGACGCGCCGTCCATCAAGGGGAAAGACTGTTACGACGGTGTCGCCCTTAGCCAGTGCGTCGACCACTTCAATTACAGGCGATGCGTGCGGCGCGACTTCAAATTGTTCTCCGCTCACCGACACCTGCCCCCAAAGCACGTCTGTGACCCTTTGCGAATTTCTGTCCATCCGAACCGCCGTAATAGCGTGCACTGTCATTGCCTTTCCTCGTTTGTTGGAGAAATCCTAGCATGAGCGCAATCGTCAGCGCTTGCGGCACCTATCGATATGCACTGAAGCGAGCCGACGACGCAGCCTTCGCCGACCGTGGGCGGACAACGTTCCTCGCTGCCGCTCGGACAATTTGGTCCTGGTGATGCGCATGCACTGCGTCGTACCGACACAGGTCATGAACCGCCACAGGTCATCCACTTTCCCGCGACGCCTGAGCACGCGTAAAGTGAGTAGGGTAAGAAACACCGCCTGGGATTCTCTATTCAGCCAACTGTTACTCGGAAGGCACAATGGCCAGGTTCGACCCACAGCAGCCATCCACTAGTTCAGTCAGGCGGTCCGGAACCGGTCGGTCGGCACGGTTTACAACCAGCCGGCCCGCATTGGCGCTCGCGCTGATCCAAATCAACCCGGGGTAAAGCGAAGGCGACGATTATTATGCAATCAGGCCAAGGATTATCAATTCGGCCGGACCATCGATCGACGTCAGAAGACCCGTCATGAAGAAATTCGTTGAGCGATAGCGATAAAAAGGCGATCGCCGAGTTCCTGTCCAACCTTCCGTGACGAGAGGAGGCGCACATTTGCAGGAGCGGGCCGCGGCGTTATTCTCTTCATTGCAGCGACGGCAGTGCCACAAACGATCTTCGTTGTATGCTGCGCGTTGCCGCCGTCGCAAAACGGCGGCAGTAAAGGTCCCTGCCAAACGGGTCCAATACAACACTCGGAGAAACACCCAATGAAACAGTCTCGTCGCACGTTTCTGATTACGAGTCTTGGTGCCGCTTCGGCGCTCGCCCTCTCGCGCCAGGCGTTCGCCGATGCACCGCACGTTAGCGAAAGCGACCCGACCGCGGTAGCGCTCGGCTACAAGGAAGACGCGACCAAGATCGACAAGGCCAAGTACGGGTCGAAGTACGTGGCCGGCTCAATGTGCAGCAACTGCTCGCTGTACTCGGGTAAGGCGGGCGACGCTTTTGGCCCGTGTGCACTGTTTGGCGGAAAGCAAGTCAACAGCAAGGGATGGTGCAGCGGCTATACCAAGAAGGCCTGATCTACAGGAAGACGTGGTCTCGGCGAAGCGAGGTGCCGCCCGAGGCTGTCAAGGAAGTGATATTCGGCTCGAAGATTAGTACCGGTACGCAGGAGCAAGTCGAACAGGCACTACAGGCGCGCGCACCGCACGTTTTGAGAAAAAGGGTCACGTTCGTACCTAGATGGCCTGCGGGTCGTGGAATGCTAGGGAGGCCGACGACCGAAGTGGTTAATGGCAGTCATCTGAAGCTTGGCTTACCGCCAACAGCAGACGACGCTCGCGACCGGCCGTTCTTGGCCGACGAGAGCCCCACGCCCACCTCCTTTGTTGGAGGACCGTCAACCGGTTGACGGTCTTAACCCGGAATGATGCAGGTTTTGATGTAGCTTTCCTGGGAAGACCTTACATTCACTGATAGGACGAGGACGCTTTCCAGAGCAGCGCGCCCAGACATGCCGCGACAGCGATCCAGTATTCCGCCAGAACGGCGATCGGGGCAACGAGAACGGCCAACGCTACGCCGAACACGAGCAGAATCCCATGCCCCGCAAGGTGGAAGGAAAGAGGACTTGCGAAGCCGGCGGCCGAGGCCTTGATTTTTCGCCGCATCGATCCGTCGACGAAGGCTCCGACACAGAACACCAACGTACCCGCCAGCCACAGCTTCATCACGGTCGCGCGATAGACCACGCGGTAGATGAGCCGCCAGAAGTTATGCACCCAGGTATGCGCCAGATCCGACACACCGCCATCACTCAGCTCACTGCCGCCCGTTGCGTCGATCGTGGCGCGGACAATCCCGCTCTGCACGAACCACCGTTTGAACTTCTCATTCGTAGCCGCGACCGCTTCATCTGCACGTTCGTCTCCGATTGTCGCCGCCACGGACTGTGCCTCAGCTTCCGGTATCTCAAACAGTGACTTGTCTGGAATTGCGGGCATCACAAACACGGCGACCAGCGGCACGAAAAAGAACCACCATTTGACGTGCGAGACGAAACGGCTACCTGCCATGGAGTTCGACTCCCCATTGCACGAGAAAGGTCACGAAGTGCGTCAGCATGAACAGCGCGAACACGACCAGGCCCGTCAGACCAACATAGAAATGCACCGGCTTGCGATGGATAAACAGCGCCAGCGCATAGGCCATCGCTCCCAGGCCGCGTGAGAACTCCACGGGCCTAGGAGCGTCGATTTCATCCTGCGCCTGTGCGGTCGACATCGCGCGCCGCGCGAAGTCAGCATCAACCCGCGACAGCTTCGCTATCAGAAAAAGCGTGAGCGACATCGTAGTCCTCGAAATAAAGGCGGAAGTTCTCGCCCGTCAGTGCGCGCGCAGCCAGCTGGAAGGCTGCAGAGCGCTGCGTAATGGTTTCCGGGCACCGCTCATCAACCATGCCGGCTTCGAGCCCTTCGTGCCGTGCCTCGAAAGTCGGGATCGGTTCAAGCATGGGCGGCCAGACGTAATAGCGTTCACCGTCGCGAGCGACGTAGCGACGCGCGTAGAGACGGTTCGCATGTTCGAACAGTCCCTGCATGAACGCGATGTGTGGATTGCCCGTCTTGCGCGTGCGCTTGTACGCGGACAGGCCGTTGTCGAGCATTTCCTTGATCAGCGGTTCGGTCTCGCCCATGAACTTCTCCCCGATGAAATCGGCCACGCGTGCGCAGGCGAGCTCAAGCTCTGGTGCCAGCGTGAAAACCGGTATCAGGCGGGAAGAGAGCTTGTAGTCGCGGATGATTTTTTTGAATACGGCAGACATGCGTAGGTTTTCAGCCCTGAAGGATTGGAATACGGCCCTGATACACGGCGGCGCCCGAAATGCGCATGAAATACTGCAGGTTCGGCAAGCCATGAATCAGGCGGGTTGGAATCAGTGGAACCTTCTCCAGTTGAAGTGAACGTGAAACAGACCCAGTAAATTCACCGACATGCGCTTCGCTCCCCGTGCTCGTGCTGCCCGTCATCGTCAGGTTGCGGATCGCGGTTTCGCCGACCTTGTCGGAGAACCACTGCGCTGTGTCGCTGTCTTCCAAGCGTAATATGACCTGAACTGTAATCCTGTAACAGTTACACAAAAGAGATCTTCGTAGCCTATATTTCGTGGCATTAGTGTCGTTCAGGAGTGCTTTCATGGGGCCTTGGACTGCCGACGAGATCGAAACAGCGAGAGCTGTGCCCTTTCACGTGCTGCTCCATTTCCTTGGGGCGTATTGCAAGTTGGACCGCGAATACAGGTCCGCCACTTCGCGTCAAAGCATCCGCGTACACGTGAACCACGCCGGCCGGGACTTCCGTTTCGTGTTCACTGGCGAGAAGTGGGTCAACGAACTCGTACCGCCTACCAAGAGCGGGAGAGGTGGCGCAGGTGCGATTGATCTTGCGGCCCACATCACCGGCCAAGACTTTGTTCGGTCAGTGAAAATCTGCATCGACGCGCGCAACAGTGCGACCGCGGGGCTGCAGTGAGGCTCTTTTACACGACGCGCGATTTTTTCTACAAAGGTCGGCAATGCCCGGGCATACCGTTCCTGTGTTCCGAGGACATGGAGCTGGTCAAGCCGGCGAGCGACTACCTCATGTGGGTGGCTCTCGAAAACGCCAGAACCAGAAGTCCCGCAACATGGAAGAGCTACGCTGAGGCTGTCTACGATTACTTTGCCTGGCTCGAGGCAAACTCTTTGAGCTGGGATGCCTTGCCGCAGCATTCGGTCGATGCGGGTGAGATCTCGAACGTCGCGCTGTATCGCAACTGGTCGCTTGACGTTCTGGACTGCCGCTCCGGCCGACACTCCATGCAGCCGAGTACCGTGCGCAAGAGGCTGTCCCAGATCATGCGCTTTTATGAGTGGGCTGCGGCGCGCAATCGAATAGCCGATGTCCCGTGGGACATCGGGGTATCGCGCGCCGGAGACGAGTCGATTCGCAGCGCGATCAAAGAATCAACGCTCCCTAAAGTGCCCCGCCACTCCGTTCGGTTCCTCACTATTGATCAGTGTCGCGCGCTCCTCCAGAACTGCCGCGGCAACACCATTCGATTGATGACAAAGCTGATGCTTCAGACCGGCTTACGCAACGAAGAATGTAGAACATTCCCAATGAAGTACCTCTTCGATCCGGCGTCAGCTAGACGTTCGCACCGGATCGCGATCGATCTCTCTCCGTCTGACATGAAGCTTAAGGGAGGCAGGCCTCGCCGGATCTACGCCTCCGGGCAACTCATCAAGGACCTATTCGACTTTGCTAACTTTGGTGAAGGAGCCGTACGGGCCAGTCTTTATCGCATGACTTACGGGAAAGCCTCTCCGTGTGTATTTCTCAACCGGCTCGGCGCGCCGTGGAGCGAGAAAGGACTATGTAACGCCTATCGGAAACTATGCAGCCCCGATGCTCCTGCGAAGCCGTCGCTCGACTTCAAGGTGACTCCGCACATGTTGCGCCACACCTTCGCCACACTCGAACTGTATGCAGAGAGTCAAAACCGTAACCTTGGCTATGCACTTGCCTGGGTGCGCGATCGACTCGGACATGCGTCGATCTCGACTACGACCGCGTATGTTCACTGCCTCGACATGCTTGGCGAAATGCATCTGAACCAATACGAGCAGGAAATAGACGCACTTCTCATTGCAGGAGACGCGCGGTGAAACGGAAGAGTTATAAGCTTGCCCATGCACCTGAACAGCGTGCGGCTCCCGGCAGCGACAGCCCTTGGGTCGTCCAAACAAAGAGAAGCCTGGACTTCCGCCGCTGGCAATGTCACGCAAGAACACGGGCCAACGCTGGCCGCGACGACCTCCTCCTGTCGTTGGTGAGAGGCCTACGACGGCTCCAGCCTACTCTTGCGGACGTCAGTGTCGAATCCATATATCGAGGTGGCGTATCGGTATGGTTCGAGTTTCTCGACTCGGCCATAGGCTCGCCCCACCCCGTACATCGAATCACAGATATTGACCGCAAAGTGTTGGAGGACTTCGTCGTGTGGCTGCGAAGTCGACCCGCAAGAACTGAAAGTGGGCGACTGTCTTACGCTACCGTGCGCTCGTTATACGTGGGCCTGAAAACAGTGCTCATGCAGTGTGTTGCGGCGGGCGAGCTCCGAATGGACTGCTTTCCACGAGGGCTGTTTCCATATGCTGCGCGCTCCCATAAGCCACCTGCGCCTTACACAAAGGAGGAGATGCAGTCACTCCTGTCCGCGCTTGCGAATGACCTTCGGGCTATCCGCGCAGGGACATTCGTGGGCACCGAGCCGGATCGGTTACTAACGTACTTCCTTCTCATTGCGGCGCGAACCGGCAGAAACCCGACCTCCCTGTCCGAGATGAGACGCGATGCTGTCCAGCCGCATCCTCTCAAACCGGAAACACATTCGCTGCTGACGACTTATAAGCGACGCGGCAACAGCATCTCCACACTATCGGTTCGCAAGCCAGACAGCGTCGAAGAGATCAGCGTACTTGCTGCGGACACAAGCTCCCTCATACGTGACGTCCTGAACTTTACCGAACAATTGGTCGCCGAGGCACCTCCGGATCTGCAGAATCACCTTTGGTTGTATCGCCGATCTCGCCGTTGGGTCAGCCTTGGTACCGTGACGGCCTTCTCTAAAAAAGTGCTGTACACGTCCATTGAGCGTTTCGTGACGCGACACCACCTGGTCTCCTACGACGATCACGTCGTGTCCAATAACCAGACTCCACTGATGCTATCTGTGATGCGCCTGCGAAAGACGTTTGCATCTCGCATGTGGGAGTTGACGGGCGGTGACGTTGCTATGACTGCAAACCTCCTTGGCAACCGGCCGCACGTCACGGATACCCACTACCTTGCTGTGACCCCTGAGATGATGCGCAACCACCATTTCCTCGGCAAGTGTCTGGAAGTCGAACTCCGGGGAACCGCGAGGGATGCAGCAACGCTGGCGCGCCTGGCAAAGGAGATGCGCGTCGAAGTCGACGACATCAAGCGTATCCTGGCTGGCGAGAGCAATACAGGTGTTGGCCGGTGCTCCTCGCCACTCAATGGGCGGTATGCGCCGAAAGATGGCCATACGGCGTGCTCTGCATTCCTTCATTGCTTCCGATGTCCCAACCAGGTTGTGATGGAGAGCGACCTTTATCGCATGTATAGTTTCTATTGGCTGCTTGTGAAGGAAAGAAATCTCCTCGGCAGGAACCGATGGCACAAAGTCTACGGGTGGGTGATCAGGGAGATTGACCGGGTCATTGCGCCTCACTTCGCGGCTTCGACAGTGAAGCAGGCGAAGGAGAAGGCCTTCGTTGATCCCCATCCAATGTGGCGTGATCGAACCATGCTCCTCGGGCGGGACTATGGCTGAGCTAACCAACCATTTGATCGATCTGGCTTCCGTTCGAGCCGAAGATTTACATGATGTCATCGTCAGTCAGCAAGGCAACACGATTGTTTCGCGTTATGGCGACGACACCTGGAACCTGGAGCCGTACTTTGCGCCGCGAAACCGTACAGCAGTACACATCATCTTCTCCTACCCGTTCAAAGGCGGGTGTCGACTGACTGATTCCACATACGCACCGCTGCTCGCATCGGTGAAACGCTTCCTGTACACGCGATGGCGCGTAGCCGGTGGGAAACGGGGCACGCCCGTAGCAGTAAGTACGATGCGAACAAACTGGACTCAGATCAGAAAGTTGCTTGCGTGGATGTTAGACGAAAACCTGATGACGTTCAGTGAGCTTACGCCGGCCCACTGCGCCCGCTTTGCCGCAAGTCTAACGGGAACACTCCGGCCCGGAACGGCTGCGAGCGTGTTGGGCACGGTCACGAGCTACTACGAACTCGGGGATCATCTCATCGACCGGATTCGGGAATATCCATGGCAGCTCGATCGCGGCGGCACAACGAAACTTGCCCGAGCTGGCCGTCAACCGAGACTGCAAAGCTGGAAGCAGGCAACGACCGAAGTCATTCCTCAGCGACTCATGAGCAAGCTTGTGCGTACAGCGCTCGACTACATCGAGAATCGCTCAGATTCGCTCCTATCCCTGCGCGATCAGCTAGCGGTGCACGCGACGCGCAGGTTTGCTGAGGTCAAAAAGGCTCACCGGAAGACCTACCCGAACGGTTTCTCGAGTGTTTATGCCAATGAAGAGAAATACGTGCGGTTGAAGGCGTACCATCGATGCTCGAAAGAGGAGAAGCAACTTCTTGCCGTGCATGGGTATCAGCTGCGTCGACAGGTAGAGACCGATCTCCTTCATCTAAGGACCGCCTGCTACATCGTATGCGCTGCCTTCTCGGGCATGCGCGACTCGGAATTGGCGTCGCTCGAAGTGGGATGTTTCGTGAAAAGAAAGGGATTCGACGGGGAGGTGTTCTTCTGGCTTCGGGGGACCACGTACAAGCTCCAGCGTGAGCCGACACCAGCAGAGTGGATGGTGCCGGAGATCGTTGGCAAGGCGGTTGCTATTGCAACACGGCTAGGAGCGCCAGAACGAGCGCTAGGTGACGATCAGATCAAGGTCTTGGAGCATACAGCAACAACCCGTCAACTTGACGAGCAATCTCGCGTCAAGACGGAAGTCGAGCTTGAACGAGCCCGCCGTAATCGCAACGCTCTGTTCGTCGCGTATAAGCGGCACGGGAGGGTCTCTGTTGTGGGGCGTGACAACGCCCGTAAGGGGCTGAGGGCGTTCAGCAGGATGGCGGGCTTAACAGTCGAACAGCAAGACATGGATGGCGTGGTTAAGCGGGAGCGAATCCGTCTCGGGGAAACATGGCCACTCACCCCTCATGAATTTAGACGAACCTTCGCGGTCTATGTTGCCCGACACGTATTGGGAGACATCCGATACCTGCGAGAGCACTTCAAACACTGGTCTTTAGACATGACGCTTTATTACGCGCGACACGATAGCGGCGCGGACCGATCACTTATAAACGACATCATGACGGAGCGTGATGAGCTGCAAAGCCTGATTGTCCAGAGCTGGATGCATCCGCATACCAGTCTCTCGGGCGTGGGCGGAAACCGCATCATGGCGTTCCGCAGCCGGGGGAAACTCAAAACCGTTCGCGACATGCGCGACTTCTGCCGCAAACTGGGCGAAAGTGTCTTCATCCGGGGAACCGGCCACTCCTGGTGCATGGCAAGCGGCAATGGTTGCGGGGGCCAGGGGCTTTACGATGCTGTGAGATGTACGTCGTGCGGCGAGGCCGTGATTGATTCGACACACGTAGACATCTGGAAAGGGATACGACAGCAGCAGATCGACGTGTTGGAATGCCCTGACCTTGGCGTACCTTCGCGCCAACGGTGCCTCGATCATCTTCGGAAGGCTGAGCGTGTACTCGCAGACCTGGGGGCAGAGGTGCCGCCCTTCAAACCATCCCTGAAGGTGCGTGGTGGCAACTGAACACAAAAGCCCAACGCGCCGTCGGCTCGAGCTTGCGCTGCGCCGGCTGCAGCAGGGGAAGATGCAATCAAGCTCCGACGACAGGATCAGCATTGCGGCCGTTGCCCGGGAAGCCGGCGTGAGCAATGCGACCATTCATAACCGTTATCCAGACATCGCCGAGCGCGTTCGGGCGCTTCACGTCAAGGCGAGCAGGTTCAGGACAAAAGCGATGCCCGACACGATGGACATCCTTCACAGCAAATTGCGGGAAGCGCGCAAAGAAATCGACCAGTTGAAAACCGATCTGGTGAGATCACAGTCGATCAACCTTCGCTTGACGAGAGAGAATGAACTCCTCCAGTCACGCCTGCTAAAACAAAAATAAGGTCACTGTGAACAGCTAGCGTCCAGTGGCGAATGCAGCGCTCAATTGCTGCATTCGAAGCAGTTCATCGCCATGAACGTATTGCGACGTGGTCGCGATCGAGGCATGCCGGAGGTTATCTCGGACGCTGCGCAGTTCCACCCCGCGCGCGAGAGCGCGCGTGGCATGCGTGTGCCGAAGCCAATGCGGGCTCGCTCGCTCCAGTCTGTGAGCAGCCGCTGAATCTGTGTTGGCGATTTGCTGCGCAACGAGACGAAAGAATCGCTTCAGCACGGCCCGCAGACGTGTCCCGGAAAAGCTCACCGTATGGTCCCGGCTTAACGAAGGCACGAGAGGAATGTTCCGGTTACAACGACGCGGGTCTGCAGGTAAGCCTCGTTGTTGAAGATACGTTTGCAGGGCCTGCATCGCAAGCGGCGGCATGGCAACCCTGGCGATACGTCGGCCCTTCCCCGTCAGGCGCAGCCAGATGTCAGCAGCGTCACCGAAGTATATGTGGCCAAGCCTCGCCTGAACGAGTTCGGTAGCGCGAAGCCCTGTTGCCAGTTCGAAGTCAAGAATGAAGCAAAGTCGCTGGGCCGCCTCGACCGACCAGCCATGAACTGTCGATAATTCGCTGGCTATATGTCGGGCAAAGCGCCACTCATCATCTGCAAGTGATCGTATCCGCACATGTCCGGCTGATCGTGCGTTACCCGCCGTTACACTGGCGAATGGATTGGCAACGACATACTGCTGTTCAACAAGCCAGCGGAACATTGCAGAGAGCACCGACAGAGCGTACGCCACAGATGACGGCCGCAACCGGCGGAAAAAAGGCCGCCAGTCGTCTGATTGACGGCTGCGCCGCGGACCAACCCATTGGCTCTCTGGTTCGGGAAAGCGGAGAAACGTTCTGTAGGCGATCGCATCATCGGTGTTTAACGATGAAAGTGGTCGCTTGCGTTCGAAGTTCGCCCACAGTAATAACCGTTCCGCTTCCTTGCGGTATGCCCTCGATGTGGCGTCGGCCTCATGCATGGCAAGCCAGGCCTCGATTGCCTCCCGGTCAGTGGTCGCGCTCAGAAGACACCTCGCCCTGGGCGCGCGATACTTACCTTTGGAACCGTCTTTGTTACGAACAGATGTGCTGTGGCGCCAAAGCACAGGCCCGCGCGGCTCAAAACGTTCCACGAGCTGACGTGCAGCTTCTGTCAGCGCAGGATTGTGCGCAAAGATCGTTTCGATATCGCGTGCTAACGCCGGCCCAATGCCGGCGAGGTTGGTCCACCAAAGATGGCGACGGGGAACACACAACGTCAACTCGGCGAGCGTGGAAATTCCCTGAGCCTTCAACGCTGCGATTGCGCGCGTTGGCAACCATAGCGCGATGTCATCGTTGATCTGAGGTTCGCGCCCAACCACTGCACGTAGGGCCTCGATCGCCCTGTGTACTGCCGACGCCCTACGAGTACGTTCCGTGCTGTGATCTATGAAGACTGAAGCAAGGTCGCCTCGCCCATGCGCCTCTGCGATGCCGACCAGGCGTCGTCTGATTCGTCCAA
The DNA here is from genome assembly GCF_046027075.1 of Paraburkholderia sp. RL18-085-BIA-A. Lineage (NCBI taxonomy): Bacteria > Pseudomonadati > Pseudomonadota > Betaproteobacteria > Burkholderiales > Burkholderiaceae > Paraburkholderia > Paraburkholderia sp. RL18-085-BIA-A. The sequence continues at coordinate 24,236 of NZ_JARESU010000083.1, forward strand.
GCACGCCACGTGAGGACTGCGTCTGGACACGGGCGTGAGCAAGGTAGCGGTCGACCGCCGCACGCGCGGGAATTCCCTCATACCACGCGCGCAAAGCAGCGAGCGATGCATGATCGGGAAACGCAATGAACGCGCGTCGCAATTCGTCGCCCTGGCTGGAGTGCTTCACGTTTGCCTCCGAACGTATGCAGCCCTCTCGGAAGCGTAAGGCACGGACACTATGCTTGCATAGCCCGTATCCTCAGCGGCACCATTCCGATAACCGGTCTTATCGATATGCCATCGCGCCATGCGAAAAGTGCTGTCTTAAAGATCGCCCTGAAGCCTTGATCGCGATGTAACAGGTTCAAAGGTTACGGTTGACCTGCATCAAACCCACGTCGAAGTCACAACGGTGCGCGCCGATCAGCGACTGGATGGCGCGAAATGCGTCATTGCGGGTTTTGAAGAACCGACCCTGCCCGGCGACATTCAGCGTCCACGGCCATGCCCGGCCGTTAAGACCCGACTCGTTAAGAGCGATACCCGCGAGCACCTTCGGATCGACGCTTGAGTGCATCAGCTCAAAGGGTGTCGCCGCGCTTGCGCATGCCCACCCGCCGCGCCCTTCTGTCATCGCGGCCTGTGCGTCGTCTCCAAGCTCGGACGGCTGAAGCCAGCCCTGGCTAACCAGCAACTGTTCCAGAGGCGTATCGTGCGAATCGATTGCGACAGTAATCCCCGCGTCAGGCGTACTGCTGACCCGTTGTCCAACGAGGGGCGCGGCCCATGCCGTGAAAGCCTGCAGTCCGCAATAGAGAACCGGCTTTCCATCAAACGTCGCGACGTTGCGCGCACCGGCACTTTCGAGCACAAGGCTCGTTGGGCTGATGACGCGCTCGATGTTCGCGCTCGCGGCCGCGCTGCAATGTGCGAAGACGGCAAGTGACAGGGAAAGGAAGACGCGCTTAGTCACCGCGATATGGCTCCATGTAGATATCGCGGTTGACCTTGATCATGAAGTGGCGCTCGCCCGGGCCAGTCGTGATCGTGGGCGGGATGTTCTTGTACCGGTCGAGAACGGACTGCGAGGTCTGCGCTGCGACCTGTCCGGCGGTCGTGCCAACCTGCGTGACACCGAGCGGGCCAGTGGTTGTCGACGAAGTGCCGCCTTTGTCGAAGGCACCCAGAAGGATCGCCGTGAGAAACGATGTACCGAAGATCTTCAGGAAGTGACCGTTGACGTCGCCCGAGAAGCCCGCAGCGCCATCGGCATCCGCGCCCTGCCCGCCGTAGAGCGGCACGTGCTTGCCATTGGGCAGGCGCATTTCGGTAGCGGCCACCAGGATGCTTTCCTGTCCTGGCTGGATATCGGAGCTGTAGGGCGCGGTGATTGTCGTGCCTTTCGGGATCATCAGACAGTCACCACGGATGCTGTCGTACACGTCCTTTTCAACGACGAGCGAAGCTGTGCCGGGGCGGTCTGAGTTGAGACCTTCGATCGAGAGCACCGGAATATGGTGCGGGGGCGAAAGCACGCAGCCATGCGCCTGACCTACAAAGCCCGTGCGAGCGAAATCCTGCCCGTTACCCGACTGGCTGGCGGCGCTCCTGATAAACGAAGAGTCCCGCTCCTGCGTCGTCTGCCCGCCCACGCGCCCCGGCTGCTGGCCAATGCCGGCCGCAGCCAGCGCTGCCGCTGCCTGTGCGCCAGCCGATCCCATCGCGGCCTGCTGCGCAGCGCTCTGTTGCGCGGCAACCTGCTGCGGTGTGAGGATGCCTGGAATCTGCGCGACCTGCTGCGGTTGCTGATCCTTGACCTTCAGGCCGGCTCGGAAAATAGACGACGCATAGATGGCGTCATCATCTGACTTCGCCTTCAGCTCGCGAACGTGATCATCGTTTTGAAAGTTGTCCGCAGTCAGCCCGGGCCTCGCGCCAGACATCGACGCCGCATGCGGCGCTGCGGCAGCACGTGCTTCCGATGCCGCCATCTTGCGCGCGGCCGATTGCTGGTCCTCGATAAGCTTGTCAACGTCCTGCGTGCTGTTCGATTTGTCGACCACCTCCGCGGCCTTCGCCTTCTTCTGCAGCTTTGCTTCGTCTTCGATCCTGGCTGATTCTTTGACCTGGTAATAGAAACCCAGCGCCGCGATGACGACAGCCGCAACCACGCCCGCGCTGATCAGCGCGTTGCGCGGTGATTTGCCCTTGACGATCGCCGCCTGGGCGCTGGTCGGTTGCGCGTTCTGCTTTGCCATGTTGTGCGCTCTCAGAAGCCGAACAGGCCGTGACGACCGCGCTTGATCGTGACCTTGTCGTCGGCAGCGCGAAGAACGATCTCGCTGGCCATCTCCTGCACAACGATGTACTGGCCACGACGGATGAAGTTCGGACTGACGTTGTCGCCGTGATCTTTCACGATCGGCACCGCGAACGGCGCTCCGACAGGCAGACGCAGCCACACGGACTTGCCATCGTCGAAGACTGTCTCGGGGCGGAATGCGGCTGAACCCGACACGGTGTAGTCAAAGTTGAGCTTGTCGGGCGAGACACCAATCGGTCCCGAATCGGTCGGGTAAGAGTCGCCCTCCCCCGCGTCGCCACCAGCGTCACTACGATCAGCTCGTGCGCGGACCTTGGCCATCAGCGACCTGGGATAGTTGAACCGCACGGTCTGATAAAAAAGCCCACCCATCGGCGACGAGACGAGCGTCATGTCGTATTCGCGCTGATTGGTGGTCAGGTGCAGTGTGTTGACGAGGCCGGGCTTGGTCGGTTTGATGAAGACGTGGTTCGAACCATCCGTGTCGACTACCCACTGGATCGAGTCACCGAGAGCCGGCTCAGTCGCCAGCGCCTCGCCCCGCGCCAGCTCGATGGTCGTGGTCTTCAGAGGCGCAGTCATGATCCGGTAAATCTGGTCGCGGCTGTAGGGAAAGACCGCCATGCGCGCATCGCCCGGCATCGTGATCGGATCAGTACCGACGTTATATGGATTGACCGGACTCATCGGATCGCTGACGGCAGTCGCCAGATCGAACGAGGCAGCAGATACTGGAGTGCCTTTCTTCGCGGCACATGCGGGCTGACTGACAGCAGCCGCGCACACGATAGCGGCTGCCCACGAGACGAGCGTGCGGGAGTCGATCATCATTGGGTTTTCTGGAGGGAGAACAGCGGGTAGAACACGCCGAACGCGTTCGCGCCGAGCGCGTCTTCAGACGTCGGGGGAACGATCTGGTACCGAAACGTCACCGCATATTTCTGAACGACGGGCTTGTCGGTCGGGGACTGGGTAGTGCTGGTGGTGAATTCAACAACGGCAGTCGAGTCTTCCAGCAGCGCGATGTTTGTTACCCTGACCTCACGCACGAGCTTGGGATTGAGCGTAATTGTCTGAAACGGCGCGTCGCTCCTGATCCAGTCGCCAAACTGGTTACGTGCATTGCCAACCATCATCGCCTTGACCGCGTTGATGTTGCGGGCCATGCGCGATTTCTGGATGTCGTCGGTCAACACCGGCTCGATAGTCCACCAGCGCTGAACGGTTTCTTTAAGCGATGTGCGGATGGCCTGGTCGTCTGGCTTGTATGCAGTAAGTTGGGTCGTCACGGCGTGTCCGTTCACATCCGACGACACGCCGTACGCCTTCACTTCGGAGGGCGGAGGATTGCGCGTGTACACCGCCCCACCCGCGATAAACGCCAGGATGAAGCAGAATGTTTTCCAGTGATTGGCCTCGACACGCAGGCGCGCACCGTTATCGAAGATGATCTTTTCGGGATCGTCTTCGGAATAGCCACCAGGAGCGACGGCGAGGGCAATCTGTTTTTTGCTGCGGAAGAGACGCATGACGGTTAATCCAATTGGGCCGACTCAATTGAATCAGTCCGCATGGGATGCCAGTCATGCAAAAGGACCGCGATTTTTGCGTGCTTTCCAGGAAAATGCATCGACCATTGCGGAGCGCGTCCTGCCCGTCAACCGGTTGACGGGGTTAAGGCGGAATGGTGCGGAAAAACGTATAGCTTTTGAGGAAATTCGTGGCCCGTTTCAGCGCTAGGATATCGACTGAAGAGTTTCACAGTTTCACATTTTCACGAAGCCACCACTTTGAACTTTCTGTTGTTGGTCAATACGTTGCGACGAACGCCGCGGACTAAGACCGTCAACCGGTTGACGGTCCTATTGCAAGAAACGAAACAATAGCCCTCACACGAGGGTGGAACGCAATATTTGTTGCAGAAACGTATCTTTCCGTCTTAGCTACTTGACATTGGGACCGGCCCGGGAAAATTAGAAAGTTGGGAATTTCAACTATTTCACCGCTGCGTCAACAATGAGCCTTCGAACGCCGCACCCTGTCGAGTTACGCGAACAAGCCCTCCAGCAGCACATGCTGTTGCGAGATCAGAAGGCACCTGCCCTCACCTACGGACGTTTCTATCAACGGTTGCTTGGCGTGGGGGTATTTACAACGCAGCTGGACTTATCAATCGGGTTGTCCGTTTCGAAAGGCCATGTGTCCAAAGCGCTTAAGGCCGCTCGTCTTCCGCCCGAAGTTCTACGAGTGTTCGGACCCGAGCGCCGTATGTCGTTTCGAGTAGTCGACGCCCTCACCGAACTTGCCGGAGTCATCGGCGCGAAAACACTGACCACACGCGCAGAACAACTTGGGGAACGCTCTGGTTTGACTGTCTCGGAGATTTTGGATTCATTGGTCCGTGGCGAGACACCAAGCCATCTACCTCGGTCGATCAAGATGTCTATAGGTCGCGGCGGTCGGTATATTCGGATCGAGTCGCCCGATATCGTGAAGATGATTTCTCGTTTGCACGAGCTAGAGACTGCTTTGAATCTCGCAGCGCGTATGGCTGGCCTCTAAGAATCTCCAGGGGTGACGTTTTCCGCTCGGTCTAAAAACCTCGCAGCCCTAGATGTCATTTGCCCGCGCGTACACCGGTTCAAGTCTGCGCAGGCGAAAAGCGACGTTCCACTTTGCTGCCGGTTCAGCCGCACAAGCTTGCGAGGGGCGATTTCTAACCCGTAGAGGAATTCTGCGAACGAACACTACTCGTTTCAAGCGGCCGCAATCTTCGCCCTTAGGCGCGGGCCATTCGGCCCGCGTTGCTATTATCGTTAAAAAAATAAGGATTCCTCATGAATTCATCCTCTTGCACGAGTGACGGCCAGTGGTCGACGGTTGGGTCCCAGGATGCTCCGGAGTCCGGCGATGTGGTGGCGCACCTGCGCCGTCACGGGCGGTCTGGCGGTGGTCGATACCGTCTCACCCGCCTCTGCTGGGGTGTGGCGCGGCTGGCCGAATGCCTCCAGATCTGCGTGAGTCGCCGGACGGATCTGGCCGCGCGCCCTGGCCGCAGCGAACTGTTCCTTCCAGCCCGTCGCCTGTCGCCCGATGCCCTCCTCCGCGTTGTACACGACCATCGACTGGCCTTCCGCATCAACCACGTATTTGCGCCGACCTTCGGCATCGATGAAGGTCTGGCCGGCGTTGGCGCGTGCCACCAGCTCAGCGTGCGCCGCGCGTTCAAGGCGTTGCTGTTCCTCGCACCGGGTTGCCATCCGCTGACGCAGCTGATGCGTGAAATCGACCGTGCTGCGAAGCAGGGCGCTGAGATAGTTGATCGGTGCCCGGGCATCCTTCAGGTGCTGCCACGTCGCTTCAACGACATCAGACAAGCGTTTGCCGTTCTCACGCGCTTCGCGCATAAGTTTGAAAATCAGAAAATCAAGGAAACCCAGGGACCGCAGGCGCTGAAGGTCCAACGGCACCTGCCCCGGTTGTCTCTTTTGAAAAGAGGCAGGGCTAAGATCCTTATATATAGCACCGTCTGCCACGCTGGCAGACGGATGACTAAATGAACCGTGGGGTGCGTCGGCGGCCTGCTTAACTGAAGCGGACGACGGTGCGGGTGACGCGGGAACGACGGCGGCTGAAGAAGGCGCGACGGATTCCTCCACGAGGCCAAGAAGGGCGGCCGCGTGTGCTGTGAGGTGCAGATAGGAACGTCCGAACAGGCCCGCTTCAACGTAGCGGGATTGGGGACGGCGCTCGATCAAGCCGGCCGCTTCGAGATCATCGAGACTGCGATAGAACGTGCGCATGGACTGCATGGCGCGACCGGTGAGCAGCTCACGTCGGGCAAAGATGGCACCGAAAGGTTTCGCGGCGTCGACCGTGCGGGCGAGGGCGGCGAGTACGGCACGAGCGCGTTGCGGAAGCTGCTCAATATGCGCAGCGCGGAATGCGGCGCGAAAGATGACCCAAGGCAGGTTTACCGGGTCACAGTGAAAGGCGGCGAGGGCGTCTGAATCGCCCGGAAGATCTGCAGATTCTTTTTCTTGAGAGTGCAACTCACCCTCGCCAGCAACGAAGCGTTGCGCGATAGACATGTCGGGCGTCCATTTACAAAAAAATGGCTTGATGTCGCTTGACTGCCGCTCGCGTTCCGTTACACTCCGAGGTGTCGAGTCTCTTTCGGTTTCCAGTCGATGGAGCGTTTAGGGCGAGGTTCCAGCCAAGTCCTGCAAAAGCCTTCGGTTCCAGCCGAAGGCTTTTGTCTTTCTGGCGTCGAAATCAGTTCATCTGGCTTTCCTTTTGTATCTTGATAGTATCAAGTCGTTGATTTATAAGGATTTCTTCGTTTCTTCACCGGCGTTCGGCATGGTTCTCAATCGCTCCGCCCGGGCTTCCAGCACGACCTTTATTTCTTCCTGCACCGCCAGCGCCTCCTCGCTACTCTGAAACTCCATGCGCACCACGTTTCGAGCCGTGCGGAGATCGCAATAGACGTCGCGACCAACCTTGATCTTCGTACCTGTCGCTTTGGGCGCCTTCGGCTTCGCCTGCTCTGCACTCGCCTGCTTGACGGCCTGCGTCTGATCGATTTCGCCCTTTGCCAGGCGTGCTACTGCGGCAATCACCTGTTCGGCCTTGCCTTCCTTCGTGAGCGTCGCCAGCGCATGCCCGGAGTTGAATCCCAGGAGGTCAGGGCGCTCCTTGAGCTGGGCGAGTACCACTTCCGGCAATTGATCGAACGCCATCAGCTTCGAGACGGCACTTGCCGATACACCGGCCTGTTCGGCCAATTCGGCCTGGGTCAACCCCGGCGTCGATGACAGGATGTCCTTGAAACCGATGTACTTCTCGTAATCCGTCAGGTCCGACTGCAGAAGGTTTGCGTAAAACGCCCCGGCGCTGGCCGATGATCTCGTGGCTTTGCTGAGCACACACCAGATCGTCGGGCGGGCAAGCTCGCGATAAGCGTCTGTGCGGTGGTGGCCGGACCAGATCTCGAAACCGCCTTCCTCGCGAGGTAGGACCACGACCGGATGAATCAGATCGTTGTGTCGAAGGTTCTCGCGAAGCTCCGCATACTTCTCCGGCGGCATATAGCGCCTGCGACCCGGCACCTCGTGCAGCTGGTCCAGCGGGATCTCGACGGCCGCCCCGGTCGGGTTCCCCTCCGCGAGCGCCCTTTCAAGCTGCTCACGCAGACTCGCGTTCTCTGCATTCGCCTTTTCCAGTTCTTCCTCTTTCTCGGCCAGGATTGGCATGGCTGCGAGGAACTGTCCTGGACCGGTCTTTGGCCGGGCGAGGGGATCCGGGCGGTTCCCGCTCGGGGCCGCGATCGCCGCGGTTCTGGCAGCCATTCTTTCCTTGATGCTCATGCGACCTCCAGTTCCGCGTTCCACAGCGCAAAGATTTCCTGATCAATCATTTCTGCAAACCGGTCATACGCCTCGCGGGCGCGTTGATATGTCTTGTTGCTGCCGTCGTACTTCGAGATGTCGTAGACCGTGCCGAACTCCGTTGAGGCGCTGGATGTCACGGTCGTCGTCGGAATCTCGATCGGGAGCACGTGGCGTTCGTAGGTGCGGTTGATCCACTCGCGCACCGCATAGGTGGCGGCCTGACTGCTATCGACCTTGGAGAGCAGCACGTGGATGAAATCGAAGTGTTTATCGAGATCTGGCACGATTTGTTTCATGCTTCGGGCGAAGTCTGTGAACAGTGACCAGAACTGGGTGGACGAGGCGTAGTCCAGCGCGTTCGGTGGCGTCGGTACAATGAGACCGTCCGCTGCCATAAATGCATTGATCGTCACGTAGGAGAGGGCGGGGGGGGTGTCGATGATGACCACGTCATACCGGTCGAGCAGCGGTTCCAGGCCCTTGTCCAGTACTTCCCAGAACCGAAACGCCCGCTCTCTCGACTGCTTGAACGGAAGATAGAACTCCGCGCTGAAGAGGGCGGCGCTGCCAGGGATGAGATCGATGCCGTCCCAATAGGACGGTTGTACCGCGTACTCCAGCGAAGTTTCCTCGCCGTAGATGAGGGGAAGGATGGTCTGGTCTTCAGAGACCTCGCTGTCTGCCAGAATCCCGTTGAGCGCGGTGAGCGACGCCTGCGGGTCGAGGTCCAGCAACAGAACGCGGCGACCGAAAAGGGACAGGCCTTGAGCCAGGGTCATCGCCGTGGTCGTCTTGCTGACCCCGCCCTTGAAGTTCCCGATTGCGATCTTTTTGCCCCTCACGCCTTCGGGCCGCTTGGGAAAAGGCCCTACCTTCTTGACCCACTCCCGTGCCTCGACCAGCGTGAACTCCCGCGTACGCGGGAGCACCGTGCCCTGGGGTAAGCCGAGCTCCTGCTTCTCCCAGTAGTAGTTGACCTTCTTGCGGTCCATCCGGCACAGTGAGGCGATTTGTGACGTCGTGAACACTGGGGAATGCTTGCGCGGATGCGGGGCCAGCATGCTCTCCCGCACATTCATCAGCATCTCGCTGGCGTTCTGCGCGATGAATTCGATGTCGTCCAGTGCGATCCGATTGGGTGTGTGTTTAACGGAATGCTCGATCGATACGATTGGCTTGGCGACGACCATTGGGGATCCCTTGATTGACAGTCCGGTTATTCATTGAGGGAGTCGCCATTTATCGTGCAGAAATCCGTAGAATGGCGAATTCCGACGAAATGTATACGGTTAACTCTGTCCCCGCAAGTTAACTTTTCCCTGGGTCAGCCGCGCCCAGCCTAGGTTTCCCGGAAAAACCTCGAACCAAGATGAAGAAAACCAAGGTCTCGCCGAGGGAAAGGCGTGGGAATGGTGGCTCCAGCGGTCCCAGCATTGGCAGCGGCACTTGGCGGCGCGGGGACGGGCGGTTGCCCGACGCGAACTTTTTCGCCCTTCGGCACCGACGCGTGGAACATCTGCCGAGCATGTCAGCCGACGAACAAACGGTCTGGAATCAATGGCTTAACCGTACACTCAGCGAATGTTTCACGGATTTGCCCTTCGACCGCGCTATGCGCAGGCTTTCGGGACGTGATTTGTTCTTCATTTGAACGCCGATCTTCTCGCAACCTTCAAACCGTACTGAACGCTACGTAATTTGGAGTGCGCCGCACGACAGCGCCCAATTTCTCGTCCGATGCAACTAACCGTCTTGCCGCGAGGCGTCGCGCCACTTATACACACCTTCTGTGGATAAGCCTGTGGAGAGTGAGCAATGAAAGTCAGCCATAGAGAGTGGATGATCCGTTCCACCCCGGAAAGAAAGGGACATCACTGGCATGCGTGGGTTGAAGTCGAGCGCGGACCGTGGCGTAGACGTAAACGAGAGCGCGCAAAAGTTGGGGAGGCTCGCAACAAGGGTCGCGTGTGCTTCCAGTCGCAGTGCCGGTTTCTTATAGAGTAGGCTGACAAGTCCCGCAATGCTCGGAGCCAAGCCATGCGGTTGATCATCGAAGCAAGGTTGGTCGACGGCGAGACTGACCCGGTCGAGGAGGGCGACGGAGCTCTGGCCGTCATTGAGCGCACTGACCTTAGTCTGGCGGAATTGGGTCTGACTCTCGCGGAAGGGCGGTCGTTGCTGGCAAAGGTGCAGACCGAACTTATTTCGCAACAGGTACAGCGGTGGCTCGCAGGCCAGAGCCATTGTGAGAGCTGCGGTGCGGCCTTTAGGCACAAAGACAGCCGCTCGACGGTGCTGCGCACCGTCTATGGCAAGGTGACCGTGAAGAGTCCGCGGGTGTGGTCGTGCGCGTGTCAAGGGACTGCGCGGACGGAGCAGCGTGTGGTGCACCCCTTGTCGAAAGCGCTAACCAGACGCGTCACGCCGGAGCTGGAATACCTTCAGGCGAAGTGGGCAGTTCATCTGCCCTACCGGCAGGCGACGAACATGCTCAAGGAAGTGCTACCGCTGGACAAGGGCATCTCGTTCAGCAGCATCCGGCATCGGATTCTCGATACTGGAAAACAGTCGACGCTGATATAGAGCGTGACATCGCGCAGTTCCCCCAGTCTGTTGCGGACGAACAGGTTCGCGAATGCAGTCATGTTGCCGCCGTGAGCGTCGACTCGGCGTGGCTACGCAATTGCGACCCCGGGAGAGACCCTGGCCGCCACGTGAACATTGTTGCGGGACGGGCGACGTTCACCGACGGTCCCCCAAAACTATATGCGTATGTGCACAAGGAAGTGACTTCGGCTGCAGCGCGGCTCGATCAGTTCCTCAGCCGGAACGGTGTGGCGCGCGATGAACGGGTGACCGTGATCAGCGACGACGCCGGTGAATTTGGGAAGACGGTCGAGGGCAGTCAGCTGGCTCGCGGTCGGATCCTCGACTGGTTTCACATCGCGATGAAGTTCCAGGCGGCGGAGCGCTCCGTGTTCGTCAGCAAGATGATCGACTCGATGGAACGGGAGTCGGTGGAAACCGAGATCATCCACGCGAAATGGTTGGAATGAAATGAACGCGTCCCGCCCGTGAACGTAAGGCAAAGAAACGTGGACTGTCACAGACCGACGGCAGCAGCAACCGGAGTTCCAAAATTGGAAGACCATTGAGCTTTTACGAGCAACCGGAAGGGGGCTAGCCATGAACAACTGTGCGGGAGTGGGAGTGGATATCGCCAAGAGTGTCTTTCAGATCCATTACGTGGATCAGGCAACCGGGGAGATCGTGAACAAGGCCATCAAGCGGGCGAAGTTCCTGCAATTCTTCGCTAACCGGACGCGCTGCCGTATCGGCATGGAAGCGTGTGGTGGTGCGCACCACTGGGCCCGGCAACTCGTAATGATGGGTCACGAGGTCAGGCTGATGCCGGCGGAGTTTGTCAAGGCATTCAACATTCGCAACAAGAACGATGCCGCAGACGCGCGGGCGAACTGGCTTGCCGTGCAGCAGCCCGGCAAGCCAGTGGCGGTGAAAACCGAAATGCAACAGGCCATGCTCGCACTGCACAGGATGCGCCAGCAGCTCATCAAGTTTCGTACGATGCAGATCAACGAGCTGCGTGGACTGTTGACGGAATACGGTGAGGTAATGGGCAAAGGCCGGGCCGCCCTGGACGAAGCGATTCCGGACGTGCTCGCACGCGTTGCCGAACGTCTGCCCGCAGTGGTGATCGACACGCTGCGCGAACAGTGGAACGGGCTGACGAAGCTCGACGAGCAGGTCGCGCAGATCGAGCGCCGCATACGCGCGTGCAAGAAGGACGACAAGGCGGTGAAGGCGATCGGCGAAATACCAGGTGTGGGGCTCCTGACAGCTACCGCGGCTGTCGCGATGATGGGTAATGCGAAAGCGTTCAAGTCCGGTCGCGAGTTCGCAGTATGGGTCGGGCTCGTACCGAAGCAGACCGGCTCAGGCGGCAAGGTGAACCTATATGGCATTTCGAAGCGCGGGGACGCGTATCTGCGCACGCTGCTGATCCATGGTGCGAGATCGGTGCTAGAGCACGCCAAAGAGCCAGGCCCCTGGGTTGAGCAAATGCTCAGGCGCAGACCGAAGAATGTCGTGACGGTCGCTCTGGCGAACAAAAACGCGCGAACAATCTGGGCAATACTGGCCCATGACAGGGCGTACCAGAAGGATTACGTGAACGTGAAGCCGGCCTGAGCGGTCCGCGCCACGTAGAAGATCATCATTTGTGTCACAGGGTTGAACGTCAAAAGGTTGCGCAGCAATCGAGTGTGATGACTAGCTAGGTAAGACCGAGACTCGCTAGTGCGACCTGAAAGTCGCATGTTTCTCTGTTTCACATGGACAGACATGACCTGATGAAACCGGCTGTTCCATCAGCCGTTCCCTACCCGGACATGCGGAGCTGGTAACGGCTCGGTGTGAAGCTTCGGGGACAACGTAGCCGCTGGTTATCCGGTATGCCGAGCCGTGAGGCAAGGCGGAATCTGCTAGCACGAAGGCGGAGAGGCGCAAGGGATGGATGGGTACGACCAACATATGTGAACGTCTGGAAGGCGCTGTTATACGGAACAAGCCAAACGTGCTGACAGGCTTGAACCAAAAGGTACGCGGCAAGGTATGGTCTTCTAGCGATGGACCATCATGGACAGGACGCCGCCGGCGCAGAGGACGGGTCCGCACCATCCGGAGATTCATGCGGAACAGGGTAAGCCCATCGTGCTGCCGGCAACGGCAGGCGAACCGCAAGGAACGCTGTTGGCGCAGTGGGTAAAGGAATGCGGAGAAAGCGAAGGCCCGGCTGTAATGGTTGGGATACGGGCTGAAACATTACCCGACGCGAAAGCGGGCAGATGTCACGGATCGGCGTAAAGGCGCCGGGGATGATCGCCGTAATGGCGCCAGTTAGAAGTGGTGTCAAACGCG
>NZ_JARESU010000084.1:0-36732 GCF_046027075.1 Paraburkholderia sp. RL18-085-BIA-A
GGTGAAATTGAAAAAAAAGAAAAGGGGGCCTTGCGGCCCCCTCTCCTTATTCCTGAACCTTGCCTTCGGCTCGGAGGATAAAGCTGTGCGCCTCGTCCAGGAGCTTGCGAAGCGTCTGGATTTGGCCGTCCTGCACGAAGCTGGTGTTTTTCCATTCATCGCCGGACTTGTAGCTGCACTCGGTCGCGTGTTTCAGTTGCTTAGAGCGTGTTAGGAACTGCTGAGTACCGGAACCGCATGAACGAGCATAAGCATCGCGAATACTACGAAATGAAGACCGGCAAGGGTTTCGGGTAGTCGTTCATAATCTCGTGCGAGGCGGCGGAATCGGTTGAGCCAGCCAAAGCTGCGCTCGACCACCCATCGCCGGGGAAGCAGTACAAAGCCCTTTTTTGCTTCCTGCAGTTTAATCACCTGCAGTTCAATGCCTTCATCACGTGCCGCCTGTGCGACTTCTGCACCCGTGTATCCCTGATCCGCAAATGCCACCTTGACGGTGTGTCCCGTTACCTGTTGAACCTGACGCGCGAGTTCTTTTACCTGTGCGCGCTCCTGTTCATTGGCCGGTGTCACGTGCACGGCCAGTAACTGTCCCAAGGTGTCTACTGCAATGTGGACCTTGCTGCCGCGCTTGCGCTTGTAACCGTCATAGCCCGCGCGAGGACCACTCTCGCAGGTTGACTGCAATGTGCGGCCATCCAGGATGACGGCGCTGGGTTGCCCCTGCCGTCCCTGTGCCACGCGTATTATCGAGCGCAGGTCGCAGACCATGTTCTCAAAACAGCCCGCCTGTAACCAGCGTTGAGTCTGCTGGTACACCAGTTCCCACGGCGGAAAGTCATTGGGTAGCATCCGCCAGGGCGCGCCTGCCCGCGCGATCCAGCGTAATGCATCAAACATTTCGCGCAGTTTATATTTGCGCTGCGGCGCGCTGACGTCCATCAGCGTCAGATAGGGTGCCGCGAAGCTCCACTCTTCGTCGGACACATCAGTCGGGTAGCCCTTGCGGTTTGATCTTTTCATACCGCCAGGGTACCAGGTCCGACAGAAAGTGCCTAACACGCTCTAGTGCACAGGTCGCGGTGTAACGTGATAGCGCGGCAGTGTCAGTGGCGGCGGGTTTGAACGACGCCGCATGCTATCTGCCGTCCGCTTCGTCCCAGTGTCCGTTCCCGCACACGTTGCGGCCGTTCGAACTACACGGACGGCCGTCTCTTGTTGGCCGCGTCCGGAAGTACGCAGCTAGATCGAGCAGTCCACGGCTTCAATGTTGCCAACTTTTATAAACGAACTCGAGGTTGTAGCGATTGCGACGACCCTTGCCTGCGATTCCGACGCGCATCGACGGACGTTCAAAATCGCGCATCGATGCCCTTTCCTCAAACTTGCCCGACAGCCACCTGCGTTGCCGTGCCTGAAGATATGCCGACACTGCGGTAAGCTACCCTTCAATCGACGCACGGTATTTTAAAAGCATCACGCGCGCATCTTTTCGCGTGCTTCTGAAGATTTTCGATATCAGGCTCAACGGGGCGCGACGCGCCCGCTCATCCGGAACGGCACCATGCGCAACGACTCCTCTGGCAAGGTCGACGACCTGCTCGCAGGCGGCAGCCGCCATCATCAGATTTTTCCAACGCTGAACGAACGGCAGGTCGCGCTTCTCGAGCGATATGGCGAGCGCCGCCGCCTCAAAACGGGCGACGTCCTGTTCTCCCAGGGCGACCGGCATATTCCGATGTTCGCGATCGTCTCCGGGACGATCGAAGCGACGCGCGACTCGATGGACGGCTCGCACCCTATCGGTGTGCACGGTCCGGGCAGTTTCACGGGCGAAGTGGGCACGCTGGCGGGCCGCGCGGCCGTCGCAACGGCGCGCGCGCAATCGGATTGCGAAGTGATCGTCATCGACGAGGAGTCGTTGCGCGCGTTGGTGATCGCGGAAGCGGAACTGAGTGAAACGATCATGCGCGCGTATATCCTGCGACGGGTCGCGTTCATTCAGGACCAGCAAGGCGGCGTACTCTTGATCGGCAGCTCGGCCTCGGCCGACACGCATCGTCTGCGTCACTTTCTGAGCCGCAACGGACAGCCTTCCGCCTACTTCGATATCACCGAGCATGCCGAGGCGCGCGAACTGCTCGCACGTCATGGCGCGACGGAAGCCGATATGCCGGTTGTCATCACGCTGCAAGGCGCCGTGCTCAAGCGCCCGACGCACCGTGCCATCGCCGACGCGATCGGCCTGAGCCCGGACCGGCTGAACGGAGAGCGTTTCGATGTCGTCGTGGTCGGCGCCGGGCCGGCGGGTCTGGCGGCTGCCGTGTACGCCGCATCGGAAGGATTGCGCGTCGCGGTGCTCGACACGAAAGCGCCCGGTGGCCAGGCCGGCACCAGTTCAAAAATCGAAAACTACTTCGGTTTTCCGACGGGCATTTCGGGGCAAGCGCTCGCTGGTCGGGGTTTGTCGCAGTGTCGCAAGTTCGGCGCCGAGGTCGGCGTGCCGATCGAAGCGCTGGCAATCGAATGCAAGGGCGCCCCGCCGTTTCACATCAGCCTCAGTTACGACGAGCACGTCTACGCCCGGGCGGTCGTCATCGCGACAGGCGCGCGTTATCGCAAGCCGGCGCTCGACAACCTCGAAAACTTCGAAGGGCGCGGTGTCTACTACAGCGCGACCTACATGGAAGCGGCATTTTGCAGCAACGAGGAATTGATCGTGGTCGGCGGAGGCAATTCGGCCGGCCAGGCCGCAGTCTTTCTGTCGGGATTTGCGCGGCACGTGCACGTCGTGATTCGCGGCGATGGACTGAACGCGAGCATGTCGAACTACCTGATCAGGCGCATCGAGGCAGCGGCCAACATCACGTTGCACCTGCGCACGCAAATCGTCGAACTGCAAGGCGAGACCAGGCTCAATGGCATCCGGTGGAACCGCCAGGGCGAAATCGAACAGAAGGCGATCCGCCACGTGTTTCTGTTTCTCGGTGCTCAGCCCAGCACTGGCTGGCTGGGCGATTGCGTCGCGCTCGACAAGAGCGGCTTCGTGCTGACTGGCCCCGATGTCGATACGAAATGGACTTCCGAGCGGCCGCCGCACTTTCTGGAAACGAGTCGGGCCGGAATCTTTGCGGTGGGCGATGTGCGAAGCGGTTCCGTGAAGCGGGTTGCGGCCGCTGTCGGCGAAGGCGCGGCCGCTATCCAGTCGTTGCATCAATATCTGGCATTGGATGACTGACGCGCGGCGGGCGCCGTTCAGGCGTGTGGCGTTGCCGCAAAGCGTAGCATTCTTTCCGGCGTGCCGTCGCGTAGGACGAACTGGTGAAAGAGCACCGCCGCGACATGCAGGCAGACCGACGAGAAGCGCTCGGTGGTCATCGTTCCACCGACCGAGTACGTGGACTGGTTGTCGTGCAAATCCATCGACGAGGCGCGCTCGTTCCTTCGACCCTACCAGTCGAGGCGATGCACGCGGGGCCTTTTCCCCAGGCTCCGGTGCCGGCGCAAGTGATTGACAAGGGAATTCCGACAGCCGGTCTGCTTGCGCAGGTACCTACGCAGTCGGCAAGTCGACTCGAAGAGCTTTTACCTCATCACTGGCGCTCAGCGACGGCCTGACCCGCATCACTATCGTCAAGACGGGATCGCCAGCCGCTTACCATTGTGCTGCTTCTGATGCCGGCCAGCTAACCGTTGTCGTCTGGTTTGCGCGACGCACTTCGACGCGAATCTCGGCCGGGCGTGCGTCCTTCGTCTCGAGTGGGACCGGCACGAATGCCGGTGTTGTTGCCGACTGAAGTGTCACGTCGCTGCCCGCTGTCAGCGCAGTCACATTCCCTTCGGACCGTTCGACCCAGCGTCTGAGCAGATTGGCGCTG
Organism: Paraburkholderia sp. RL18-085-BIA-A; assembly: GCF_046027075.1. Lineage (NCBI taxonomy): Bacteria > Pseudomonadati > Pseudomonadota > Betaproteobacteria > Burkholderiales > Burkholderiaceae > Paraburkholderia > Paraburkholderia sp. RL18-085-BIA-A. The sequence continues at coordinate 3,879 of NZ_JARESU010000084.1, forward strand.
AGCTTGTGGTGCAGCGCGATGGCCGCAAGCGACACTCCCGGTCCCTGGCACGCGGCAACGACCTGGGTCTTGAACTCGTGGCTGTAGCGGCGACGACGACGCCGTCCCAGTGGTGCTTCTTCGATAGTGTTCACGTGTCCGCCTATTTGTGGATTGACCCCCAGAAGTTGGACGGTTAGATGGCTACGCCTGACCGAATTGAGTCCGATATTTCACAGGGCTCATGCCGTGCAATTTTAGCTTGATGCGATCATGGTTGTAGTACCGGATATAGTCCTTTATGTCGACCTCCAGCTCGTCAAGATTATCGAATTTGTTGAGGTAGAAGAACTCAGCTTTGAGGGTTCCGAAGAAGCTCTCCATGGCGGCATTGTCATAGCAGTTGCCCTTGCTCGACATGCTTTGTGTGATCGAACGGTTCTCAAGAAGGCGCCGGTACACTGCCATCTGGTATTGCCAGCCCTGGTCAGAATGTAAGATTAGTTTGTCGCTCTGCTTGAGCCGTCCAAATGCTTTTTTCAGCATCGTGCCTACCATGTCAAACAAAGGGCGCCGTGCCATTTGGTACGCAACGATCTCACCGTTGTAAAGGTCAAGAACAGGAGAAAGATAGAGCTTCTCGCCACGAACGTTGAATTCAGTCACGTCTGTTACCCACTTCTGGTTCGGCGACTCTGCGTCAAACTGACGTTCGAGAACATTTGGCGCAACTTGCCTACCTGGCCTTTGTAGGCGCGATATTTCTTAATTCGCACGCAGGACTTCAGTCGCAGATCAGCCATTAGACGCTGGATCGTCTTGTGGTTGACGGCGAGGCCCTCTTGCCGAATCGTAGCGGTGAGCGCCAGTAACCATATCGCCCTTTATGCCTGTCGAAGATCGTCTTAATCCGGGCCTTGAGGTCAGCATACTTGTCGGCTACCTGCAGCGCCTTCTGCTGATAATAAAAGGTGCTGCGTGCCAGGTCCGCTAACTTGAGCAGGCCCGCGAGAGGATATTGGTGCCTTAGTTCGATCACGATTTGCGTTTTTTGCGCTGCGCTTGCTGGGCGGTCGTCTGAACCAAGGCCTTGAGCTTTTTTAGATAGGCATTCTCCATGCGGAGGTTGCTCAGTTCATTTATCAATTCCTCGCGAGTTCGCCGGTCATCATCCTGTGACTGCCTCGGAGGTTCTTTGATCAACTGCTTTTTCATCTTTTTGCGGCGTAAGGAAGCGTACGGAGACAAGGCATCCAGTCCGCCCTGATCGTAGTTTTGCTCCCAGGTAGCAATAATATTGAAGTTCCGGATATCAAACAGTGCGGCGGCCTGCCGATAGGAGAGACCTTCGTCCCGCATACGCCGCAACACAGACAGCTTGAATTTTACGCTGTAGGCAGCCCGCTCCTTTTCCCTGACGCCGGCAGCACCATGCGAACGATAACCCGCCACCCATTTCCGTAGCGACGAAACATCCACATCATGGCGACGAGCAACGACTTTGAGCCCCGCCGTTCCCGAACAGTAATCCTTGACGACTGCGAGATTCGTCTCTTCCGTGTATTTGCCCACAAAACACCCTGCAGAAGTGTCCAACTTCTGGGGGTCAATCCAACTGGAAATGCACCCTTATCTGGTCATCAGCCCGCGGGCCGGATGTGAACTGGCATCGGCATGGAAGAGCATCATGGCCGATTTGTGGATTGGCAACATCGAGACAGGCACCAGCGATCAGGGATCAAGGAGTTCCTGACGAGGTATGGGTTCCTGCCCTTCGACGGCATCAGGCATATTCCAGGCGAGGGCTCACGACCCGCGGTGATGGTGAACTTCGAAGGCCTGGGTCCAGAAATGCTCCGTCGTCTGCAGGCCCGGGTGCGCAATATGTTCTGGAAAAACCGAAAAATCAGCGTCCGGGTATGAAGGACCGCTCCGAATGAACTAATCCCGAGTGGGGATCAACATGAGCATTTTTGATTGGCTGCGAAGCAATGACAACGCTTCTGCGAGTTGACCGCGAAAAGGCAGGAAGCAAACTCCTTTCAAAATTCCGCTCATCGCAATTTGCATGAGCATTCCGGCTGCCTTCAAGTCGTCGGACCATCTTCCGGTGTGAGTATTTGTTGAAGTCCGCCAAAACCACTAATTGTGTCCATAGTGGACGGCGACAATCATGTTGGCCGGTCGGTTTACCGACGAACATCTTGGCCGACCGGACGTCCTGCTTGACGCTGTCCAAAGTTAACCAAACACTCAATCCGCCGTCCACAAGTAAGCGTTGCTTCACGACCGTCTGTCCATAGGTGCGCGCAATCGGCAATCTAATTCCCACCAGATCAAGTGGGAACCAGACGATGGAAACGAAGGCAGTAGGTCGGCGACTTGGGTCCAAGAACTACTCGAAGGCATTCTGGGCGATGGTCGTAGCGCAATCAAACGATCCGGCCCGCTCCATTGCGGATGTCGCGCAGGAGCACGGTTTGAACGCCAACATGGTCGCGCGGTGGCGTCGCGCTCATGAGCGCGCCCAATCGACTACGCCTGCTCAGCCCACGGAGACGTTCATTCCCGTGCAGTTGCCCGTGCAGGGGCAACTGCCTTCAAGTCTCGTCGTCGAGTGTGGCGCCGTGCGGGTCCGCTTCGACGGATCTCTGGACCTGAGCGCGCTGCGGACTGTGCTGGTAACGTTGCGGTCGCCGTCGTGATTGGCCTGCCATCACGAGTGCAGGTCGATTCCACCAAACTTGTTCATGCTGGCCTCCTGTGCGTCACGTCGGTGTTCGCACCTCCGACTCTACGCCAGCCGTTCGAGTCGAACGGAGGGGGGCCGGCTATATGATTATCAGCGCCGTGACAAGTGCAGCAACCACGCAAACCTGGCTGTCGGTCTGCACAAGTGGTCGACACAGACGTAAGCGCCTTTGCCTGTTCAGGCGTCGTTCTTCGACAATGCATGAGAAGAAAGGCGCTAAAGACACTTCCCTAAAACCCAGACATTTCAGTCTGGCCTCGACAGCGCTCGATCAGTTCACGAATCAACGCCATGAACAGCGCACCGTCAGCACCGCGTCGGATCGGCTCCCATTCGTCGGCAATCGCAGCGTACCCGGTACAAATCGGATTGATCGCGATGAACCGGCCGCCCGCCTGCATCCGGTCGCGCCCGGTGAAGAGGGCGAACTTCTTCGGATTGGTGGCGCGCAGATGGGCAACGCACTTTTCGAGCATCGCGAACGCGACGCCCCACGACACGGGTTCGAACTGGGCGCTGCCGCGCTCAGCACCGGCTTTGCGCATTAGCGGCTGGATCGGCCGCGCTGGTGAATACTGCTTCATGATCCCCGACGAACCCTTCGCGCAGGTGCACGCGGATGCCGCGCCGGCCGCGCGCACACAGAATGAAAAGCTCGAGGTGAAACGACGACGTGTTAATGTGCGCGTGGCCTTCTATGAGCGATAGATGCAAAAGAAAAATCGCTATTTCATATCAAATCCATCGTCCCGGCCAATAAATGCGTTTGCGGGGCCGGCTGGCCTGCGACTCGCGCAGGGTCGCGCGGGGTCGATATCGCTGACATAATCGGTTTCCCAATCTCGCCCCCATGCTGAAGGAGCCCCAGTGAACAATCCAGCCGCCCCCTCCCCGAGCGACGCAATGCGTCGCGTCACCTTTCTCGGCCTCGGCGTCATGGGTCATCCGATGGCCGGGCATCTGGCGAAGGCCGGCCTCGAGGTGACGGTGTACAACCGTACCTGGCCGAAAGCCGAGCAATGGGTTTCCGAATACGGTGGACGCGCGGCGCGCACACCGCGCGAAGCCGCCGACGGCGCTGATCTTGTACTCGCGTGCGTGGGCAACGACGACGACCTGCGCAGCATCACGCTCGGCGACCAGGGCGCGTTCGCGGGCATGGCGCGTGGCGCGGTGTTCGTCGACCATACGACGGCGTCGGCCAACGTCGCACGCGAACTCGCGGACATCGCCGCCAGGCGAGAACTGCATTTCATCGACGCGCCGGTCTCCGGCGGCCAGGCCGGCGCGCAGAAAGGCACGCTGACCATCATGTGCGGCGGCGATACCACGGCGTTCGAACGTGCCGCGGCGACGCTTGACCACTATGCGGCGGCCGTCACGCTGATCGGCCCGGCAGGCGCAGGTCAGCTGGCGAAAATGGTCAATCAGATCTGTATTGCCGGCATGGTGCAGGGCCTTTCCGAGGCCATCAATTTCGGCGAGCACGCAGGCCTCGACATGCGGCTCGTGCTCGAGGTGATCGGCAAAGGCGCGGCCGCCAGCTGGCAAATGGAAAACCGCGGCACGACGATGATCGAAGGGAAGTTCGACTACGGTTTCGCAGTCGACTGGATGCGCAAGGACCTCGGCTTCTGCCTCGACGAAGCGAAGCGAAACGGCGCGTCGCTACCAGTCACCGCCCTCGTCGACCAGTTCTATGGCGACGTGCAGCGCCTGGGCGGCAACCGCTACGATACGTCCAGCCTCATCTGGCGCCTGCGCAAGCTCAACGCCGCCGGCTGACGCTTGCCGGGCGCCGGCCGAACGCGCCGCCTACCAGCGCGTCATTTGCGCCACCGCAACGGGCGGCGCAGGTGATGCCGCTCCAGCCTGACGGCCGCGCCCGCGTGTAGAAACGCGGGCATGCCGCCCAGCGCGACCCCTTCCTGCCGCTCGCGCTCTTCGTCGGCCTCGACCGTCTTGCCCGTATCGATGAAGAGCGCCGCCACGATACCCACTGCCAGCAGGCACGCAGAAATCGTGAACGGCACGTCGAAGCTGCCGGTCGTCTCGATCAGGTAACCGAACACGACCGGCGAGACCATGCCCGCCACGCCGAAACCCGTGTTCATCATGCCGCCCGCGGTACCCGCGTATTTGCCGGCGATGTCGAGTGGCAAGGTCCACAAGACGGGATTCGTGATCTCGAGGAAAAAGAACGACGCGGACAGGAACAGCACCGCCATCAGCGGATTGGTCGCGGATATCATCGGCAGAAGGAAGATCAGCGAGCCGCCCATGCCCACCACCAGCACGGCACACCGCGCAAAGCGCAGGCGTCCCGTGAGCCTGTAAAGCCGGTCCGACGCCACGCCGCCCAGAGTATCGCCGATCACCCCCGCGAGCAGCGGCAGTGCGGTGAAAAGCGCCAGTTGTTTGAGATCGAAGCCGCGTGACTCCTTCAGATACGAAGGCAGCCAGGTCAGGTAGACCCAAAGCAGCCAGCCGTAACAGAAGTCGACGAAAGTAACGAGCCACATCCGGCGGATCAGCTTGCGCCACGGCGTGGCCGTGTGTTTTGCGCGGTCGCAATCGCCGGTGCGATAACCGATCTCCGCAGTTTCCTCGGGCGTGATGCGCCGGTTCTGCTCGGGCGAGTTCGTGAAAACGCAGAGGTACAGCACCGTCCATGCGAGACTGGCCACGCCGAGCAGAATGAACGCATCGCGCCAGCCGCCCGCCACGACCACCGCGAGCACGAGTGGCGGCGTCACGGCGCCGCCCAGACGCGCGAAACTGTGCGTGATGCCCTGGGCGAAGCCACGCTCCGCAACCGGCATCCAGTAGGTAAATGCCCGCGTGGCGCTCGGAAATGCACCGCCTTCACCGATCCCGAGCGCGAATCGCAGCGCGACGAGCATCACCACACTGCCGGCGAACCCGGTGGCGAGCGTCGCCACGCCCCAGATTAACGACAGCACCGTCAGTACCAGTTTCGGCCCGTACTTGTCCGACAGCCATCCGCCGATGATCTGCATAAACGCGTACGGATACGCAAAAGCCGAGAACACGAGACCGAGCTGGACCGTCGTCAGCCCCATTTCGTGGCGAATCAGGGGGCCGGCCACGGCGATGTTCACACGATCGATGTACGAGATGAAATACATCAGGCACATGACGGCCAGGATGATGTGGCGCGTCTTCACACGCCGCTTGTGCGTTTCCATGCTGTCTCCTGTTTCTCTTATGTGACGACGGTGACGCCTTTGTCGGCTGTTGTGCCTGCGACGTCCGGAGTCGTTCGGTCAATAAGGCGGACTGGCTCCGCTCTCTCGCTCTCGTAGGTTTCTTCGCGCCTGCCGGCTATGCTGCGGCCGGCCCGTTCGCGGCAGCGGTCAGGGCGGCACCAGCTTGAGGCGCTGAACCTTGCCCGAAGGCCCGCGAGGCAGGTCCGCGACGAAGTGGAACGCCTTCGGTGTCTTGTAGCGGCCCAGTTCGCGCAGGCAGTGCGCATGCAGATCGGCTGCGTCGAGCGCGCCTTGTCCCATCCCGACGCGTGGCACGACGAAAGCCACGATCTCCTGGCCATACGCCGTATCCGGCACGCCGACCGCCGCTGCGTCCAGCACGCCGGGGTGCCTGAGCAACGCTTCGTCGATTTCGCGCGGCGCGATGTTTTCGCCGCCCTTGATGATCAGTTCCTTCGCCCGGCCATTGATGTAGAAATAGCCGTCGTCGTCGCGATACCCGAGGTCGCCGGTGCGCAGCCAGCCGTCGTCGGTGAATGCCGCACGCGTTTCCTCGGGCCGCTTGTAGTAACCGCTCATGACCTGCTCGCCGCGCAGTACGAGTTCGCCGCACTCGTGGGGTACGCACTCGTGGCCATCCCGCCCTATCACTTTCGCTTCGCCGCCCGAAGGCAGACCAATACTGCCGATTCTTCGCGACGCCGCATCATATGGATTGCTGAATACTGGTGCCGCCGTTTCGGTCATGCCCATGGTTTCGATGATGCCGATGCCGAAGCGCGCCTCGAACGCACGGTGATGATCGGCCGGCAGCGCCGCCGACGCACTGCGGCAGAACTTCAGCGCCGACAGATCGAACGCGCACCGTTCGTCGTTGTTGAGCAGATAGGCGACGATCGTCGGCACCACGTTGATCCACGTGCAGCCGTAGCGCGCGACGTCGCGCCAGAAGGTGCGCGCGGAAAAGCGCGACGTCATGACCACCGAGCCGCCGTGAAAGAGCGGCGCGATCAGCGTCACGACCAGACCATTGATGTGATAAAGCGGTAACGCAGCGAGAACCCTGTCGTCGTCGCCGAGCCGGTGTTCGGCGGTGATGTTCCGCGCGTTGGCCAGCAGGTTTCGGTGCGTCAGCAAGACGCCCTTCGGTGCGCCTGTGGTGCCGGATGTGTACATCAGCAACGCGACGCCGTCCGGGTCCGGTTCGCGCGTGGATGACAGGGCCGCATTGCGCCGGAGCACAGAGACGCGCGGCGCCGATGCTGGCTGGGCAGCGGCGCCTACGGTCGCTTCGGCCAGAGCCGGCTCAGTTTGCAGAGATGCGGGCGGCTCCAGCCCATCCGGTTCCGTTTGCACTAGCGCGATGTCGTGGGCACGAGCTTGTTCGTGCATGCCGGCGATGGAAACGGCGACAGATCCGCGCGTCTCGCGCCCGGCAAAGATCATGCGTGTGTCCGAATGCTCGACGATGTAGCGAAGCTGCGAAGGCTGGCACAGCAGATTGAGCGGGTTGGCGACAAGCCCGCTATACATCGCGGCAAGCAGCAGCCGCGCGGTCTGGATGCCGTTGCCCATGAACACCGAGACGACATCGCCAGGCCGCAGGCCGGCTTCGCGAAAATGCGCTTCCAGCGCGCGGCAGTCGTCCCGCAGCTCGCCGAAAGTCAACGCGTTCGCGCATGCACCGGCGACACTGTTCGAGGCACCGCTTTTCTCGCCTTCGGGAGCCGCCAGCAAGAACGGCTTATCTCGAAACTGCACAGCACGCGTGTCGATCAACGTGCGGATCGTCAGAGGCTGGCTCATCGACCGTATCTCCTGAAGAACTCGCCGAGCAGGTCTTCGGCCTCGGGCACGCGCTCCTCGATCGGGTACGCGACGCGCGTAATATTCAGGTACTGGCGAAAGTTCATGTTGCCGGAGAAATTGTTGCGGCCCCACGTTCCGCACCCCATCGACAGCGAGAACGGCAAGCCGTTATCGAAATTGCCGCCAGTCGCGAAGCAATGCGCCTGATTCACGATCACGCGCGCGACCGGCAACGTCGATCCAAGTAGCACCGCCTGCTCTGGATCGGTGGAATGCAGGCCGACCGAATGCCCGGCTCCCATGTAGGCGTAAATGCCGCGCACGATGCCGGAAGCCGCATCGAATGTGTCTGCGTGATAAACGGTTAGAACCGGCGCGAGCTTTTCGCCAGAAAACGGATAGTCCGCACCAAAGCCCGTTTCCTCCACCATCAGAAAGGCGGGGTTACGTGCGGCAATGTCATCGAGGCCCGCCGCGCGTGCAATCGATGCAGCAGATCTCGCGGTGCATTGCTCGGAGAGCTTGCCGTTCACCCACATGGCGGCCTGCAGCCGTACCTTTTGCGGGCCGTCGAGCAGCACGCCGCCACACGCGGCCAGTTCGCGCAACATGACCGGGTACACCGCCTCCTCGATCACGATGCTGTTCTCGGATGAACAGCTCGTCGCGTTGTCGAAGGTTTTCGAGCTGGCAATCTTGTGCGCCGCATCCTGCAGATCGGCAGACGCCGTCACGATCGAAGCTACGTTCCCCGCTCCTACACCAAACGCTGGCGTCCCGCTTGCATAGGCCATCCGTACATTCGCCTGCGATCCGGTTGCGACGACCAGATCGGCCTCGCGCATCAACTCAGCCGTGGCCGCCTTGCTGATCGGCGCAGGCAACATCTGGACGAGGTCCGCCGGCAGGCCGGCTTTGGCGAATTGCTCATGGATGAACCCGATCAAGAGCGCGCAGGACGAATAGCCCTTGGGCGAAGGCGCGACGACGACCGCGTTGCCGCATTTGAGGGCGTTGATGATCTTGTTGACCGGCGTCGCCGCGGGATTGGTCGATGGCGTGATCGCCGCGACCACGCCGACCGCGCGCGCTATCTCGACAATGCCAGTTGCCGTATCGCGCGCTATCACACCACTGGTCTTCTGTCCGTGCAGATCGCGCAGCAACCCGAGCGTCTTGCGATAGTTCTTGCGAAATTTGTCGTCCGCATTGCCGAGACCGGTGTCGTGCACCGCCAGTTCGGCAAGCCGCCGGTTGCGTGCGGGCTCCATGATGGCCCACGCTGCGGCGTCGGCGGCGGCATCGAGCACGTCTTGTCCTGCAAACTCGAACACGCGCTGCGCGGCACGGGCACGCGCGACCCGTTCTGCGACGCTGCGCCCGACTTCGCCGTCCACGCGCTCACGCGTTGCTTCGGCTTCTGTGGCCCTGACATTCATACGGTTCGCTCCAGGTGGAAAGCATTGGCAGTAGAACTAATCTAGCCAGCTGCGCCTGCTTCGGAGTCCCGTTTTTTGAACTATCCCCTGCACGACCTTCGCGAGAATCGAAAAGTGCAAAATTCGGGACTTTCCATAGTCCCGAAAACCGATCAGGTCGATGCACAATCCAGTTTATAAATCCGACGGTAAGGAGACGAAGTGTCGACTTCGAATCAATCGAATGCAGCGGCCGTGCGCGCGTTTCGCGTACTCGAAACGTTGGCGGAGGCAGGCGGTCCGCTCTCGATGACGGATCTCGTGCATGCGCTCGAGTTGCCGAAGCAGACCGTGCATCGCATCCTCGTGCAGTTGATGGACGCATGGCTCGTCACGCGCAGCGCGAACGGCCGGCTCTATGAATGCTCGCCGCGCGTGCGCATGCTCGCCGTCAACGTGCTGATGCATGCGGGCCCGGCAGCCGCCCGCCATGTGCTGCTCGAACAGCTGGTGGCGAAAATCGGCGAGACATGCAATCTGACGATGCTCTCAGGCAACGATGTGGTCTACGTCGACCGGGTGGAAACGGAGTGGCCGCTACGCATGCACCTTCAGCCGGGCTCGCACGTTCCTCTGCATTGCTCGGCAAGCGGCAAGCTGCTGCTCAGCTTTCTGCCGAAGGACCGGCGGGAACGGGTTATCGAAACCTTGCCGCTGCGCGCCTATTCGGAACGGACGATCACGAACCGCGAGGCGCTGCGCAAGGAACTGGTCACGACGCGGCGGCGCCAGCTCGCGATCAACAATCAGGAACATCTGCAGGGGCTCATCGCCATCGCCGTGCCCGTCATGCTGGACCGCAATCGTGCGTGTGCGGCCATTGCCGTTCAGGCGCCGGTCGGGCGGGTCGCGCTCGACGATCTGCTGGCCTTCCTGCCCGATCTGCGTCTCGCTGCAGAGGAAACCGCGAAAACCTTCCGGATGTAACCGCCGTTCAACTGGGACTAATGCACCGTCACGCACCGTCCTACAGCGGCTCGCCTCATTCCGAAAAACGGGACGATGCACGCCGGCACCTACGTCTCAAACACCCTAGATCCGCGAAAAGCCGCTTCGGGAAAGGCGCGCTGTACAATGATGTCGATCCATTTTCCGGAACGGAAGACATGATTAAAGCGGATACCCCTACCCTACGTGCGTTCGCGCTGCTCGAGCATCTCGTCGACGCTGACGGTCCGGTGTCGCTCGCCGACATCGCACAGGACGTCGATTTGCCGAAGGCTTCGTTGCACCGCATGCTGGCTTCGCTTGAGTCAGGCGGCCTCGTGATCCGCGAACCGGGCCAGAAGAACGCCTATGTGATTGGGCCACGCCTTGCGCAACTCGGTCTCGGCGTCATGATGCATTCGGGGGCGCGCCGGCTGCGGCATGCGATCCTCGCACATCTCGTCGCCGATCTTGGCGAGACCTGCAATCTCACGATGCTTCACGAAACCGAGGTGCTCTATCTCGACCGGATGGAAGCTCCGTGGCCGTTGCGGCTCGATCTCAAGCCAGGCTCACACGTGCCCGCGCACTGCAGCGCGAGCGGCAAGCTGCTGCTGGCGATGCTGCCGCGCGAGCAACGCAGCGCGATCGTGCGCACGCTTAAGCTCGAACGCTTCACGCCGAACACCATCACCGATCCCGAACTGCTCGAAGCAGAACTCGACCGCACCGCGCACAAGCGCATTGCGATCGACAACGAGGAGTTTGTGGCCGGCATCGCGTGCGTGGCTGCGCCGGTGACGAGTGAGAACAACACGTGCATCGCGGCAATCGCGGTCCATGCCCCGGTTTCGCGTGCGCCTCTGTCACGCGCGCTTGAATTCGTTCCGCGCCTGCAGGAAGCGGCGCGAGAACTCGCAAAAACATTCTAGCCGCTTACCCCTCGGGCCGCTGCGCGTACACGAGTTCCGCGAGCAGGCGCACACCGGCATCGATCTTTTCGAGCTTGATGGCGGAAAAGCCCATCCGGAAGCAGTGATTCTGCTCCAGTCCAGTCATGAAAAAGACGTGACCCAGTTCGATCAGGATGCCGTGGGCTTGCGTATCCTCGGCGAGCCTGGTCGCGTCGAGCCAGGGCGGCCCCTCGACCCAGCACGACGCACCGCCCCCAAGCGGCACGTAGCGCGCTTCGGGCAGATAGGTGTCGAGCGCCGCCATCAGCGCCTGCGCCCGCTCCCGATACGCATAGGCGAGCCGTCGCAATAGCGCGTCGTGATGTCCAAGTGCCAGGAAGGTCGCAAAGGCACGCTGAATATAGGCGGCCGGGTGGCGCACCATCAGGCGCCGCAGTGCGCGCAGCTCGCGCACGAGCTCGCGCGGCCCGACGATGTAACCGAGCCGTAACCCAGGCGCAAAGGTCTTCGACAGGCTGCCGATGTAGATCACGCGATCCGCCGTATCCAGGCTCTTCAATGCGGGGTGCGGTGCGCCGGAGAAGTTGTTCTCGCTCTCGTAGTCGTCTTCGATCAGGACGAAGTCATGCTCCTGCGCCAGTTCGAGGAGCGCATGCCGGCGCGCGATGGGCATGGTCGCAGTCGTTGGGCACTGGTGGCTTGGCGTGACGTAGACGTAGTCGCATTTCGCGAGCAGATCGGCGTCCTCGACCGAGCGCACACCGCCGCCATCAACGGGCAGCGGCTGCAGCCGCGCATTGCGATTCTCGAAGATATTGCGGGCATCCGGATAGCCGGGATTTTCAAAGCCGATCGTGGTCCGCTCGCTCGCCAGCAGGTCTGCAATGAGATACAGCGCCTGCTGGCAGCCAATCGTGACGACGATCTCATCCGGCATCGCAAAGACGCCCCGCCGCGGCAGCACGCGCGTGCGGATCTGCTGGATCAGCGTATCGTCGTCCCGCTCGATCAGATCCGGCGCCCAGTTGCGGATCTCCATGACCGAAAGCGCTTTTATACAGCATTCGCGCCAGTCATTCGTCGGAAACAGCGACTGATCGAACTGCCCGTAGATAAACGGGTACTCATAGCTCAGCCAGTTGCCCGGCTTGACGATATTGCGCTGCGCGGATGGGCGCCTGCGCACGCGCTGGTCCCAGTCCGGCCGCGCGAGCCCTTCGTTGGCCGCCTGGCTCGGGGTAGTCTGCAGCGGGGAGAATCCGTGGCGCCCCTCGAGTATGGCCGGATTGACGAAGTGCCCGCTGCGCTCGCGTGAGATCAGATAACCCTCTTCGACGAGCTGCTGGTATGCCAGCACGACCGTGTTGCGGGCAACGCTCAACTGGTCGGCCAGTTCCCGGCTGGATGGCAACGCGTGATCGGGCGGAAGTTGGCCGTCGAGAATCGCGGCCACCAGCATCTGGCGAATCTGGCCCTGCAGGCTCATGTTCGACTCGGGTGAACGCTGGAACCGCTGGGTCCACAAGGCCACCGAGGTACGACTAGACATGCCTTCTCCTGAGTTTTGAGGGCGGCAACCGCCCGCACCAATGCGAGCACCCCCATGGTGAACACGCCCGGGGGGACGGCTTTCCCGCACAAAGACCACGATTCGGGGACACCGACGGACCGACCCGTTTCAGACTAGCCAATGTGGACTCAACGATCAGCCTCGTCTGGCCCTAACCGGCTCTATTTTTTAATGACGATACTCGCATCAACCCTTTCCCCGCGATTGGGACAAGCCCCCGTCGGCACGCGTGAGATTCGCGTGTATCCCGCAAGGCTATCTTGGAGACCTACGATGAAAAGCGATCTACACCCGAAGTTGCCGCAATGGTTCAGCCGCCTGACGCGTTGCCTCACGGGCGCGGCGCTGGCTGCGCTTACGTGCCTTGCGGCGCAACCCAGCTCCGCTCAGGACAAGGAGGTCACGATCGCCTACCAGCAGATTGTCGACCCATGGGTCGTCGCGATCGCCAACGGCTCGATCGAGAAAGAGACCGGCTACAAGATCAAATGGCGGCAGTTCGAATCCGGCGCGAAAGTCGCGACCGCGATGGCCTCCGGGGACGTGAAGGTCGGCGTGATCGGCTCAAGCCCGCTCGCGGCGGCGGTGAGCCAGGGCGTCGATCTGCAACTCTTCTGGATTCTCGACAACATTAACCAGGCTGAAGCGATGGTCGTGCGCAACGGCTCCGGCATCACCAAACCGGCCGATCTGAAGGGCAAGACGATCGGTGTGCCCTTCGTGTCGACGACGCACTATCACACCATGTTCGCGTTGCAGCATTGGGGCATCAATCCGTCCGAGGTGAAGATCCTCAACATGCAGCCCAACCAGCTGGTCGCAGCGTGGGAACGCGGCGATATCGATGCCGCCTACGTGTGGGATCCGGCACTCGCTGAGTTAAAGAAAACCGGCAAGGTGCTGATTACTTCCGGCGACCTGTCAAAACTCGGCAAACCCACGTTTGATGGGATTGCCGTCGATCGCAAATGGGGCGAGGATCATAAGGACTTCATGGCAAAACTGGTGAAGGCGATCTCCGATGCAGACGATCAATACCGGAAGAACACCGCCCAATGGAATGCAACGTCGCCGCAGGCAGCAGCCATCGCGAAGATGATCGGCGGCTCGCCGGCCGATGTCCCGGAATCTCTGTCGCTCTACGCGTTTCCGACCATCCAGGAGCAGGCATCCGCGCAATGGCTGGGCGGCGGTAGTGCGGGTCGCGCAACCTTCGCGCTGAAGGATACGGCCACGTTTTTGAAGGACCAGAAACAGATCAGCGCGGTGTTGCCGGATTACTCGAAATTTGTGACCCCGGCTTATGCCGAGGCCGCGATGAAGCTCAAATGACGTAGACCGGTTCCGTCGAATCAGGAGGCAGTATGGAAAGCATGAGAGTCAAGAATGTGAGCGTGGTCTTTCCCGGGCGCAGTGCGGGCCAGACTGTGCACGCGCTAGACAACATCAATCTGACAATCAATTCCGGTGATTTCGTCGTCGCGCTGGGCGCATCGGGTTGTGGCAAGACCACACTGCTGTCGCTCATGGCGGGCTTCATCGCGCCGACCAGTGGCGACTTGCTGCTGGGCGGCACACCGATCGCGGGACCGGGCGCCGACCGCGGCGTGGTGTTCCAGAAGCACGCGCTGCTGCCATGGCTCAACGTGATTGATAACGCCGAATTCGGCCTGAAACTTCAGGGCGTGCCGAAAACGCAGCGGCGCGAGATCGCGGTGCGCAATCTGGCGCTGGTGGGCTTGCAGGACTTCCACAAACACATGATCTATCAGCTCTCCGGCGGGATGCAGCAGCGTGTCGGCATCGCCCGCGCGCTGACCTGCGACCCGGCCATGCTGCTGATGGACGAACCGATGGCCGCGCTCGATGCGCTGACCCGCGAAACGATTCAGGAACTGCTGCTGGACGTCTGGACCAAGACCAGCAAGATGTTCTTCTTCATCACCCACAGCGTCGAGGAAGCGCTTTTCCTGGCAAGCCACCTGATTGTGATGTCGCCCCGTCCTGGACGCATTACGCACACCTATGAGCTCGATTTCAATCGACGTTTTCTTGAGACACGCGACGCGCGTGCGATCAAGTCGAGTCCCGATTTCATTGAAATGCGCGAGCGTGTGCTCAGCATTATTTACGGCGACGAGAAAATGCACGCTGCCGAAGCAGAGGTGACGCATGTTTAGTTCAAAACGGGCTCATGTGCTTGCACACGGCCATCACGCGCCGCTGGGATCCGACACGCCGTTCGAGCCGCCGCGCACACCGGGTCGTCGTCCACGGCTTCTAGCCAAGAAGCCCGCCAAGCCAGGCGACACATTCGGCGTACCCGGCCAGGGCAGCAGCATCGTCACGAGCCTCGTGACGGTCGCCGCTTTCCTCGGGCTGTGGTTCGCCGCGACCAACCTTCACTGGATCAAGCCGCTCTTTCTGCCATCGCCACAGGCGGTGTATGCGAAGTTCATCCTGGTCGCCACCGAAGGCTTCGCCAATTCGACGCTCGCACAACATACCGGCATCAGTTTGCTGCGCGTATTCGGCGCCTTCGCGCTCGCCTGCGTGACCGCAATTCCAATCGGGGTCATGATGGGTGTGTCGCGCTTTGCGCGCGGCGTATTCGATCCGCCGATCGAATTCTATCGGCCCCTTCCGCCGCTCGCCTATTTGCCGCTCATCATCATCTGGTTCGGCATCGGCGAATTTTCCAAGGTCTTTCTGATCTATCTGGCCATCTTCGCGCCACTGGCCATCGCCGCGCGATCCGGCGTACGCTCCGTGTCGATCGAGCAGATTCACGCGGCCTATTCGATGGGTGCCTCGCGCACGCAGGTGGTCCTTTATGTGATCCTGAAGTCTGCGCTGCCGGAGATCTTCACCGGCATGCGGATCGGCATCGGCGTCGGCTGGACAACGCTCGTGGCCGCGGAAATGGTGGCGTCAACGAGCGGCCTCGGCTTCATGGTGCTCAATGCTGCCGAGTTCCTTGCCAGCGACGTGGTGATCATGGGCATTATCGTCATCGGCTTCTTTGCTCTATGCTTTGACCTGTTGATGCGTCACCTCGAGCGAGTGCTAGTCCCCTGGAAAGGCCGAGTTTGATCGCACAGGCTCGCCAATCCATATCGCCTACCGCCATCAGGAGAGAAGAGTCATGCGCGTGACCGTGTTCAAGGATCGATGTGATCGCGTTATTCAGATTGTGTTTGACGAAGATTGCACACGCGCGGTGGCATACCACCACGATGAGCCAGTCGGTGAGTTACGTATCAGCATTGACGACGATTCGTCGAATGCGGTTGCAACGTTGATGAATGTCTGCGTGGAACCTGCATACCGGCGTAGCGGTATCGCGCACACCCTCCTCGCCTACGCCAGCAGGGAAATCGGTCAGCCGATCAGGGTTGATCTGCCTGCATCGCCAGATTCATTTGCATTTGAAACACTTTTTCGCTGTCTTTCCAGTGACGGGATTCTCATCTCAGCGTGACGCGCCCGCGCTCCGTACTGACGGCGTTTTATGTGTTCGCCAGCTGAGCAGCGTCAATTATTTTTCGGGCGCGGAGGAACCCTGATCGGCAGGGACTACATCAGCGACAGGCGCAACGAGGGGACCAGCGCTCGTCCGGCCCCTAAACACGCCAGGGTATCGCGTGGCTCGCGCCCCCACCTGCCGCCGTGCAGCGTTATGCGAAAACGTGGACTCAGCGATTGACGCAAGCTGGCACTACTCGTTTGCATGTTTCGTCGGCAATACTTCAGCTGTCTGTTATCGCTGGAGACAGTATGAACCCCATCGTGGAAATACGGCCGTCGTTGCAGGTTCGTCATGAATCGCTGCGCATCGGCGGAGAAAAGATCCGGCGCGCGGAACTCATCGAGGTCTTCAATCCCTACAACAGCGAACTGGTCGGCACGGTGCCAAAGGCGACGCTCGCCGACGTGCAGCACGCCTTCGCCTGGGCGCGTGGATATCGTGCGCAGCTTACGCGTTACGAGCGCTCGCAGATCCTGCGGCGCGCGGCGGAAATCGTCCGTGAGCGCACCGAAGAAATCGCTGATCTGATCACTGCCGAGTCAGGCCTTTGCAAGAAAGACTCGCTGTACGAGGCGGGCCGCGTCAGCGACGTGATGACCTTCGGCGCCAATGAAGCGCTGAAGGACGACGGCCAGGTGTTCTCCTGTGATCTCACCCCACACGGCAAGAAACGCCGCGTTTACACACAGCGCGATCCCCTGCTGGGTGTCATCTCCGCGATCACGCCGTTCAACCATCCGATGAATCAGGTCGCGCACAAGATCGTGCCGTCGATCGCGACCAACAACCGGATTGTCGTCAAACCGTCTGAAAAGGTGCCGCTGTCCACGTACCTGCTCGCGGACATTCTTTACGCGGCCGGCCTGCCGCCGGAAATGCTTCAGGTCATCACGGGCGACCCGACGGAGATCGCCGACGAGTTGATTACCAATGAGCACGTGGATCTGATTACGTTTACGGGCGGCGTGCCGATCGGCAAATACATCGCCAGCAAGATGGGTTATCGACGCGCCGTACTTGAACTCGGCGGCAACGATCCGATCATCGTGATGGAAGACGCTGATCTGGACGAGGCCAGCACACTCGCCGTCTCGGGCTCTTACAAAAACTCCGGCCAGCGCTGCACGGCGATCAAACGGATGCTTGTGCATGAGGCGGTGGCCGACCGTTTTGTCGAACTGCTCGTAGAAAAGACCCGCGCCATACGTTACGGCGATCCCGCCGATCCGAAAACGGACATGGGCACTGTCATCGACGAGCCTGCGGCAAGGTTCTTCGAAGCGCAGGTCAACGATGCGGTGGGCCGCGGGGCGAAACTGCTGTACGGCAACATCCGCGACGGTGCGTTGTATTCGCCGACTGTCGTCGATCACGTCACGCCCGACATGCCACTCGTCAAATACGAGACCTTCGGACCGGTGTCACCGGTGATCCGCTTTCGCGATATCGAAGATGCGATTCGTATTTCTAATTCGACCGACTATGGTTTGTCTTCGTCGGTGTGTACGAACCGGGTTGACTACATCACACGGTTT
This sequence comes from Paraburkholderia sp. RL18-085-BIA-A, assembly GCF_046027075.1. Lineage (NCBI taxonomy): Bacteria > Pseudomonadati > Pseudomonadota > Betaproteobacteria > Burkholderiales > Burkholderiaceae > Paraburkholderia > Paraburkholderia sp. RL18-085-BIA-A. The sequence goes on from NZ_JARESU010000084.1 coordinate 21,602, forward strand.
ATTGCCGAGTTGGAGGTCGGCAGTGTGAATGTGCGGGAAGTGCCCGGTTACCGGCTCGAACTGACGCCGTTCGGCGGGATCAAGGATTCCGGGCTTGGCTACAAGGAAGGCGTGCAGGAAGCGATGAAAAGCTTCACCAACGTGAAGACGTATTCGTTGCCGTGGAGCTGAACGGTCGAAGATACTATTTCGGGTACAAAACGTCCCGTTTTTTGAATTTTATCTCTTGACCAGCACGGCGCGTTTGCTCTACATTTCAGACAGACATTATTTTTTTGGAACCATTCGTTCCATTTTTTATAAACCGGAGACAGCCCTCATGAGCGATCACTCACCCATCAGCGGCCCGCAGGCCATGACCCCCTCGGAAGCTTTTGTCGAAACCCTTGCCGCCAACGGCGTGACCGACATGTTCGGCATCATGGGCTCCGCGTTCATGGACGCCATGGACATCTTCGCCCCTGCCGGCATCCGCCTCATCCCCGTGGTGCACGAACAGGGCGCCGGCCACATGGCCGACGGCTACGCTCGCGTGTCCGGCCGGCATGGCGTGGTCATCGGCCAGAACGGCCCCGGCATCAGCAACTGCGTGACCGCCATCGCCGCGGCCTACTGGGCGCACAGCCCCGTGGTCATCATCACGCCCGAGGCTGGGACCATGGGCATTGGCCTCGGCGGCTTCCAGGAAGCGAAGCAACTGCCAATGTTCCAGGAGTTCACCAAGTACCAGGGCCACGTCACTCACCCCGCGCGCATGGCCGAGTTCACCGGCCGCTGCTTTGACCGTGCCCAGGCCGAGATGGGGCCCACCCAGCTCAATATCCCGCGCGACTACTTCTACGGCCAGATCAAGGCTGAGATTCCGCAGCCCCAACGTCTGGACCGTGGCCCGGGCGGCGATCAACGCCTGAATGAAGCCGCCGAACTGCTCGCGCAGGCGAAATTCCCCGTCATCATTTCCGGCGGCGGCGTCGTCATGGCCGATGCGATCGAGGAGTGCAAAGCGCTCGCCGAGCGCCTGGGCGCCCCTGTCGTCAACAGCTACCTGCATAACGACTCCTTCCCGGCCAACCATCCGCTGTGGTGCGGTCCGCTCGGCTACCAGGGCTCAAAGGCCGCCATGAAGCTGATCGCCCGGGCCGACGTCGTCATCGCCCTCGGCTCGCGGCTCGGGCCGTTCGGCACGCTGCCTCAGCATGGCATGGACTATTGGCCCCAGAACGCCAAGATCATCCAGATCGATGCCGACCACAAGATGCTCGGTCTGGTGAAGAAGATCTCCGTGGGCATCTGTGGCGACGCGAAAGCCGCCGCCATCGCCCTCACCCAGCGCCTCGCCGGACGTACCCTCGCCTGCGACGCCTCACGCGAGGAGCGCGCCGGCCAGATCGCCGCCGAAAAGGCGGCCTGGGAGAAGGAGCTCGACGGCTGGACCCATGAGCGCGACCCCTACAGTCTCGACATGATCGAGGAGCAGAGTCACGAGCGCACGCCAGGCGGCGGCCGCTACCTGCACCCTCGCCAGGTGCTGCGCGAGCTCGAAAAGGCCATGCCCGAAGACGTGATGGTCTCCACCGACATCGGCAACATCAACTCCGTGGCCAACAGCTACCTGCGCTTTAACAAGCCACGCAGCTTCTTCGCCGCGATGAGCTGGGGCAACTGCGGCTACGCATTCCCGACCATCATCGGCGCCAAGGTCGCCGCGCCCCATCGCCCGGCCGTTTCCTACGCCGGCGACGGTGCATGGGGCATGAGCCTGATGGAAACCATGACCTGCGTGCGTCACAACATCCCGGTCACCGCCGTGGTCTTTCACAACCGCCAGTGGGGCGCGGAAAAGAAGAACCAGGTGGATTTCTACAACCGCCGCTTCGTCGCCGGCGAGCTCGATAACCAGAGTTTTGCGGAGATCGCTCGCGCGATGGGGGCGGAAGGCATCGTCGTGGACAATCTGGAAGATGTGGGCCCGGCACTGAAGCGCGCCATCGACCTGCAGATGAACCACGGCAAGACCACCATCATCGAGATCATGTGCACCCGTGAACTCGGCGACCCATTCCGCCGCGATGCGCTGGCCAAGCCGGTGCGCCTGCTGGACAAGTACAAGGACTACGTCTGATTCACCTGTTGTCTGGGTGTCCGGGCTCAGGAGGGAATACCGCCTGAGCCCGGCAGGCCGGAAACGGGGCTTCCCCGCCGTTTCCGGCCTTTTTATTCGGTGCGTCGTTCGGCAACTGTGGCCGCCCCCATCCCATGAAAGCAATCAACCGCATCATCGAACGCGCCCGCATTTCGCCCAGGCGCATCGTGCTGAGCGAGGCAGAAGAGCCGCGCATGTTGCAGGCGGCCGAGCGGGCCACCCGCGAAGGCATTGCCCGCATTGTGCTGGTGGGCCCCGCCGCTGGCATCCATGAAGCCGCCGCGCGCGAAGGCGTCGCCCTGTCCGGCATGGAGGTGGTGGACCCGGCTACCTCGCCGCTTGCAGCATCCTTTGCCGAGACGCTGTTTGCGCTTCGCAGCAAGAAAGGCATGACGCTGGACGAAGCGAAACTCGAAATCCTCAAGCCCCTGTGCTTCGCCAATCTGATGGTGCGGCTCGGTCACGCCGACGGCTCAGTGGCCGGCTCGGTCTACACGACCGCCGACGTGGTCCGCACCGCGATCCAGATCATCGGCATCCATCCGTCGTTCAAGCTGGTGTCCAGCTTCTTTCTGATGATGCTGTGCGAGCCCTTCCACACGCTCAAGGGTGGTTTGATCTTTTCTGATTGTGGGCTCGTCGTGGATCCCGATGCCGGCGAACTGGCCGAGATCGCGATGGCGGCCGCCGACAGCGCGCGAAGCCTGCTGATGGACGAGCCCCGCGTGGCCATGCTGTCGTTCTCGACCAGCGGCAGCGCCCGGCATGCGGCGGTCGACAAGGTCGTGGAAGCGACGCGCCAGGTACGGGCATTGCGTCCGCACCTCGCGATCGATGGCGACGTGCAACTCGACGCAGCGATCGTTTCCGAAATCGCGATGCGCAAGATCGAGCATTCGCAGGTGCAAGGTCACGCGAACGTACTGATTTTCCCCAGCCTGGAAGCCGGCAATATCGGTTACAAGCTGGCCGAGCGCATCGGCGGTGCGAAGGCAATCGGCCCCTTGTTGCAAGGACTGAAAAAGCCGGCCAACGATCTCTCGCGCGGCTGCAGCGCCGATGACGTCTACTATGTGATCGCGGTAACCTGCGTGCAGGCACAAACCGCGGCGAAACTCATGAAAACGCAAACGGCTCCGCAGGCGTAATGCCCATGGAGAAGGTGTTGCTCCTGCTCACTCTTATGGGGGCCGCGAGTTATTTTCAGACCATCACCGGCTTCGGTCTCGGCATGATCGTGATGGGGGCGGCCAGCGGCATGAACCTGGCACCCGTGGCCAGTGTTGCCGCGCTGGTGAGCCTCGTATCGCTGGCCAACAGCGCGGTCGCGCTGCCCGGCAAGCTGCATCACATCGACTGGCGCGCGGTGGGCGCCGCAACCCTGGGCATCCTGCCGTCCGTGGTCGCGGGCGTGTTGCTGCTCAACTGCCTGAGCGGCGCGGCCTCCGGTCTTCTGCAATTGCTGTTGGGCGCGGTGGTCCTCTATGGAGGCGTGAGCGCCGCATTGCGCCCGGCCCCACTGCGGGAGCGCTCGGGTAACCACAGCTTCTTCGTGAGCGGCATGTTCGGCGGACTGCTCAGTGGCATGTTCGGCGTGTCCGGACCGCCCCTGATTTTCCAGTTCTATCGCCAGCCCTTGTCGGTGGTACAGATCCGATATGCACTGATCCTCGTCTTCACTGTGACCTCGACGACTCGCACGCTTTTCAGCGCCTACAGCGGACAACTCGGCGCCGATACGTGGACGCAGGCCACGCTAGCCATACCGGTGGTAGCGCTTGCGACGATCGCAGCACGACACTATCCGCCGCCGCTATCGGCCGTGGCAACGCGACGCGTCGCGTTCGGCGTGCTGGTGGTGATCGGTTGCTGTCTCATCCTGTCTTCCCTGCACCAGCTATCACAGTGAGGCCGCGCGGGATCCGCTACCGGACGCCGGCCTGCCGGCGCGCGCCAATCCATCCGACGATCTGGGCGAATAGCTTCATATCCGGTGGCACCGACAGGTCGACGGCCAGACAGCGGCCGTAATACGGACTGAGATCGAGTCCGACGCCGAGGCCCAGCACCTCCACGTCGCGCGAGGCTTCGTGACGCGCCACCACTTCCTTCAGATGGTTGTCGAGATAGTAGGTGTCGTTGGCCTGGCCGGTCGCGCTATCCATCGGACTGCCGTCCGAGATCACGATCAGTATCCGTCTGGCCTCCGCACGAGCGAGCATTCGCGCGCAGGCCCAGTCGACCGCCTCGCCGTCCACGCCTTCACGAAACAGGTCAACCTTGAAGAGCGCGGCAATATCCGCGCGGGCGCGTCGCCAGCTCGTCGCTGCGTCCTTGAACACGAGGTGAGACGTTTCATTGAGCCGCCCGGGATGGCGCGGCCGGCCCTGCGCCAACCAGTCGAGGCGGGCGCGACCGCCGTTCCACGCGCCGGTGGTAAAACCCAGCACCTCGGTGGTCACGCCAGCCTGGTCGAGCGCGCGCGTGAGGATGTCCACCATCATGGCAACCGCCTCGATATGCGCTTTCATCGAGCCCGAGCAGTCGATCAGAAAGCTCACTGCGCAGTCGGCCAACGGTGTATATCGTTCCAGCCGGAACAGGCGCCGCTCGGCCGGCGAACTGACCAGTTGCGCGAGGCGCCGCCCGTCGATGCGGCCGTGCTCTTCGCCGAACGACCAGCCGTCGCGTTGGGCAATCGCAAGCGCCGCCTTCAGCGCATGTGCCAGCCGGGCCACGTTGACGCCCAGGGCTGCGATGCGCTCGTCGAGGCGCTCGCGAAACTCGCTGAGCAACACCTTGCGGACCAACGAGCCGGGATGGATCTCGCGGTCATAACGCGTGGTATAGGCACGATAGCCCTGGTCCGATGCGTCAAGCACGCGGCTGTCGCCGGTGAGCGCAATGGCCATGTCCTCATGTTCGTTGTCCTCGATATCGAACCAGAGCGAAAACGCTGTGCGCGCTTTGTCGTCGTCGGTGTCTTGCAGATCATCCTGTGCCTGCACCTGCTCCGCACGGGCGGCACGGACCATCTCGCCCACCCGCCGCGCCAGTTCGAGCGCATGGACCGCAAACGCGCCCTGCTCCGCGCGATGCCGGCGCAAGCCGGCCAGCGACACGCCAAGCGCCGGCACGATGGCCGCGCGCGTGGCTTCGATCAGCCCCTCGGTGTCTTCCAGCACGGGCCAGCCCGTGAGGCGCGACCAGCAAATCTGCGCCACCGTGTACAGGAGGATGCCCAGATGGTCCTCAGCAAGCCCGGAGCGATAGAAGGCGCGCGACCAGGCCTCGAACCGGTCGCGCAGATTTTGCACCAGGCCCGGCATGCCAGGTGGCGTCTGCGTTTCGCAACGCATTTGCTCTAGCAGCTCGAACACCAGCCGCTCGACCTGATCCCCGGGGCATAGCCGGCTGTGCAGTTGCGGGTCGGAACGCATGAGGCGCAAGGCCGCGCCGTCGGCTGCGCCACGCACGGAAGCGAAATCGTCCACCTGTGGGTTCGTGCGCAGGTGTGGCGCGTGCAGGGGCAGCGGCCGCAGGTCGCGGCACAAACGGCCGTCCCGGTAATGGAGCGCAGCGTCGCCTGTGAGCGCGCGCACCGCCGCCGCGCACAGGGCCTCGCGTTGCTCCGCGCGGCGGAACGCCTGCCGGTCCGTGTTCATCAACGCGATCCCGGTGCGTGCGCTTCGCGGCCGGCTTCGGCTTCGAGTTCACGGCCGAAGCAGCGCTGGAAATACTCGGCCACGATCGATCGTTCGGCCTCGTCGCACTTGTTGAGGAAAGTCAGACGAAAGGCCATGGCGGGGTCACGGAAAATCTGGCAATTCTCCGCCCAGTTGATCACCGTGCGCGGCGACATCAGGGTCGACAGGTCGCCGCTCGCGAAGCCCTTGCGCGTCAGTTCGGCCACGCTCACCATCGATTCGATCAGCACGCGCCCCGCTTCGTCGGCAAGCTCCGGCACGCGCGCGAGCACGATACCGGCTTCTTCCGCACGCGGCAGGTAGTTGAGTGTGGCCACAACATTCCAACGGTCCATCTGCGCGTGATTCAGCACCTGGGTGCCGTGATACAAACCGTTCAGATTGCCCAGACCCACCGTATTGGTGGTCGCGAACATGCGGAAGTACGGGTGCGGGTGGATCACGCGATTCTGATCGAGCAGCGTGAACTTCCCGTCGCGCTCCAGAATGCGCTGGATCACGAACATCACATCCGGGCGGCCCGCATCGTATTCGTCGAAGATCAGCGCGACCGGGCGTTGCAATGCCCATGGCACAATCCCCTCCTGGAACTCGGTCACCTGCAGGTCGTCGCGCACGACAATAGCGTCCTTGCCGACCAGGTCGAGACGGCTGATATGCCCATCGAGATTAACGCGCACGCACGGCCAGTTGAGTCGCGCTGCGACCTGCTCGACGTGAGTCGACTTCCCGGTACCGTGCATGCCCTGTACCATCACCCGCCGGTCACGGCTAAACCCGGCCAGGATCGCCAGTGTCACCTCCGGATTGAAGCGGTAGACCTCGTCGATCTCCGGCACATGATCGTCGCGCTCGCTGAAGGCGGGCACCATCAGGCTCGAATCGATGCCAAAAACGCTGCGTACCGCGACCATTCTGTCGGGTTTGCCAGTCGCGATATCAGTCACGTTGTTCTCCTCTGCGCTTCAGTGTGTTTGCCCTGCATTTCCGGTAATGACGGGCTGCGCCGTCAACGAGCGGTCGCCACCGCATCGAAGGTTTTCGGACGCCGCTCCATCGCCCAGGCTGACCATGCCGACAGCAGTGCCGAGAACATCACATAGCCGCACACGAGCCAGGGCTTGCCGCCATTCATGCGCAGGAGCGCCGTCGCGATGATCGGCGTGAGGCCACTCGCGAAGATCCCCGAGAACTGGTACACGAACGAGATGCCGGTATAGCGAACTTCCGCGTCGAAGAGTTCGGAGAAAAGCGCCGCTTCCGGCCCGTAGACCATCGCATAGAAGATGCCGAACGGAATCACGATCGCGAGCCAGACCGCCATCGTATTGCCGGCCTGACTCTCCATCAGCCAGAACGCCGGAAACACCGAGAGGCCGCAGATAAGCGCACCCCAGCGGTACGTGCGCGCGCGTCCCATCAGATCCGACATTCTCCCGAAGAACGGAATGAAGAAGCACATCACCATGGCGGCAATCATGACTCCAGTGAGTGCTTCGGTACGACTCATCGAAAGACGTTGCGTGAGGTAGCCAATCATGAACACGGCGAAAATATTGAAAAACACGCCGTCGATCCAGCGCGCGCCCATGCCGAGCAGTACTGAACTGCGATAGCGCGTGATCATGTCGAAGAACGGAATTTTCACATCGCGACGGTTGCGCTTGAGCGCGAGAAACTCGGGCGTCTCCATGACCTTGAGGCGGATGTAGAGGCCGATGACCACGAGCAGGAGTGAAGCGGCAAACGCGACCCGCCAGCCCCAAGAGAGGAAAGCCGCTTCCGGCAGCAGTCGTGAAATGCCCGCAACGACGCCTGACGCAAGGCACAAGCCAATCGACAAACCGATCTGCGGCAGGCTGGCGTACAGACCGCGGCGGTCTGGTGGTGCGTATTCGTAGGCCATCAGCACCGCGCCGCCCCATTCGCCGCCAAGCCCAATGCCCTGCAGCACGCGCAGCGTAAGCAGCAGGATCGGCGCCCAGACGCCAATCTGATTGAACGTCGGAACAAAGACCACCCCTGCCGTTGATATCCCCATGATGATGAGCGTACAAATCAGTGCGGACTTGCGTCCGATCTTGTCGCCAAAGTGACCGAAGATCACACCGCCAAGCGGCCGCGTGACGAAGCCAACGGCGAACGTGCCGTAGGCGAGCATCGTTGAGACGAGAGGGTCGTGGGCGGGAAAATAAAGCTTGTTGAACACAATGCCTGCAACGACACCGTATAGAAAAAAGTCGTACCACTCGACCGTCGCACCGATCACGCTCGCAAACGCAACGCGACGCACAACCCGCTTATCGATTGCCATGACGCCTCCTCCGATTATGGCCGTGGGTGTCCGCATAACGCCGCACGTACCGAAGCCCCTTTTTGCCTCCTTGGGGGCGCGAACCTCGCTACCTGCACGCCGCTTTTATCGACCTCGAATACAGCCAGGCAGGCACCGCTCGTTCTGTTTCTTGCCTTGATTTGCCTTCATTGCTTCTGCTTCATTGCCGACGCTTCAGTGGTGGGCCACCACGCTCGGCGGCTGTACTTCTTCGACTTGCCGGGCGTCGGCGCGGGCATCCTCGAGCATCATGTCGGACGCCTTTTCGGCGACCATCACGATCGGCACGTTGGTATTACCCGAGACCAGCGTCGGCATGATCGAGCAATCGACCACTCGTAACCCCTGCGTGCCATACACGCGCAATCGTTCATCGACCACCGCGCCCGGATCGCTCATTACTCCCATCTTCGCGGTGCCCGACGGATGAAAGATCGTCTGGCCGTATTCGCGGCAAAAGTGCAGCAACTCGTGGTCGGTTTGCGCCTGTGGGCCCGGGCGCACTTCGCGCTTCATTAACGATGCCATCGGCTCGGTGGCGGCGACCCGACGCGCGAAACGCACCCCCGCGACTGTAGTGCGACGATCGAGATCGGTGTCGAGATAATTCGGCTGGATGGACGGCGCATCGCGCATGTCGTTCGAGCGGATCCGTACCACGCCGCGCGACTCCGGCCGCAACTGGCAGATCGAATAGGTGCAGCCGGGAAACGAGTGCACGTCACCGCCGGCGGTGTCGGCCGAGAGCGTCGAGAAATGGAACTGGATGTCCGGCGTTTTCGCTTCGTCCGGCAACGCGCGGCAGAACATGCCGCCCTGATTGATACCGACCGAAAGCGGCCCTTCACGAAAGAGCGCCCATTGCAGGCCCATCTTCGCGCGCCCCGTCCAGGAGTGCAGCAGGTCGTTCGTCGTGATCGGCCGGGTCACTTCGTAGGTCAGGCGCACTTGCAGATGGTCCTGCAGGTTCTCGCCGACGCCGGCCCGATTGGCGACCACCGGAATGCCGAACTCGTTGAGCACCTTCGCCGGCCCGACCCCCGAGACCTGAAGCAACTGCGGCGACTGCAGCGCGCCTGCCGTCAGCACGACCTCGCGATTTGCGCGCACCTCCATCACCTTGCCGTGCTGCACGTATCGAACTCCCGTCGCACGCGTGCCTTCGAAGAGGATCTTCGAGGCCAGCGCGTCGGTCTCGATATGCAGATTCGGACGGCTGCGCGCGGGCTTCAGGTATGCCACGGCGGTCGAACAACGCCAGCCGTGCCGCGTCGTCAGCTGATAGTAGCCGACGCCTTCCTGATCGCCCTGATTGAAGTCGTCGACCGTTGGGACGCCCAGGCGATTCGATGCCGCGATGAACGCATCCACGAGCTCGTGGCGTTGCTTGATCGTGGATGCCCACAACGGCCCGTCGACGCCGCGTGTCGGCGACGCGCCCAGTTCGTTGTGTTCAAGCCGGCGGAAGTAAGGCAAACACTCCTTCCAGCTCCAGCCACGATTTCCAAGCGCCGCCCAGTGGTCATAGTCCTCTTTCTGGCCGCGAATATAGATCAGTCCGTTGATCGAACTGCTGCCTCCCAGCGTACGGCCGCGCGGCCAATACAGCTTGCGATCTAGCATGTTCGGGTCCGGGTCTGTGTAAAAGCCCCAGTTGTAGACCGGATGAAACATAGTCTTTCCGTAACCGATCGGGATATGGATCCACAGAAAGCGGTCAGGCGGACCGGCCTCGAGCAGGCACACCGAGTAGCGGCCATTTTCAGAAAGGCGGTTGGCCAGCACACAGCCGGCCGATCCCGCGCCGACGACGACGTAGTCGAAACTGCGTGTCATGGATGATGTCTCCGTCCTTATGTTTTGCTTATAAAAACCGGTAGGTTTCGTACCACTTTATTGGATCACTGTTTCTAACTCAAGAAAATCCGGTTACGATTGAGTAATCCGATACCTAAACCGACTTTTTTGTTTCACTTTTGATCCTGTTCGAATGCGCTCATCCGGGTTGTCACTGATCCGTTCGCGCTGCCTTCATCTTCATCCGCCTCGGGAAGGTAAATGAAAGACATCGCGCGTCCCCCCTCTCCTCCTCACGAACCCGCCGACGACACCCGCGTGCTGCGTGCCCTCAACGTGCTGGAGCAGCTCGCGGCTGCGGGACATCCGTTTTCGCTCTCTCAGCTATCCTCACGTCTGCTGATTCCGAAGGCGACCCTGATGCGCCTGATCGACGCGCTCGAAGCACGGGGTTACGTCACGCACATGCCCGATTCGCGCGGCGCCGACCGCGCCATCGCACTCGGTCCAAGCGCCGCCCAGCTCGCGCTGACCACGCTCGCGAACAGCACGTTTACGCGCGCTTGCCGCTCGTTGCTGCGCACGCTCGTGGATGCGCTCGGTGAGACCTGCAATCTCACCGTCCTCGACGGCGATACCGTGCTCTACGTGGAGCGCGTCGAGACGACTGAACCCCTCCGGCTGCACATGCAACCGGGCACGCGCGTGCCGTTGCACTGCACCGCGAGTGGCAAGCTGTTTTTGTCGCAGATGGCGCCGGCCGAGCGCGGGCTCGCTATTCGGCGTTTGCAACTCAAACAGATGACCTATCGCACCCTGACCGATGCAGATCTTCTTGAAGCGGAGCTGGACCGGCTCGCTGTGCGTGGCATCGGTGTCGACAACGAGGAATTCGTGCGCGGCATGGTGGCGATCGCGGTGCCGGTCCGCAACGTCGAGGATGGCCGTGTACTCGCGGCCCTGGCGGTCCATGCACCCACGGCACGTGCGAGTCTCGAAGATCTTCTGAAGGCGGTACCGAAATTAAAGGAAACTGCCGTGCGCATTGGACCTCTTCTGCAGCCTGCGGCGACGGCGGTGCCAAAGTAGAACGGCCAGAGCAGCGCGCGCCTCCCGCCTGACGTTGATGCCCAGCGGCAGTCACGGCGACAGGCGCCGCGCAGCAAACAACACGCGTTACCCGGGCTTCAATGGTGGTGCGGGCGATAGTCCACGAATTCCGGTTCAGTGGAGGTGGCCTTGCTGTTTCGGGCTCGCCACGCATACACCAGGAGCAGCACGCCGAGACTCACGACCCCAAGCCACAGCGGTGTACGCTGATCCGGTATGAACGCCATCGCCACCAGAATGCCGATCATGCCGACGATTGCGAACCAGGTGAGATACGGGTAGCACCACATCCTCACCCGCAGCGTTTGCGGCGCCTCGCGTTCGAGCCGGGCGCGCAGCTTCAGTTGCGACAACGCGATCAGCACATAGACGAAGATGGCCACCGTGCCATATGAATTGACGAGGAAGGCGAAAACCGTGTCGGGGGAGACATACGACATGACGACCGACACGTAGCCAAATAAGGTACCGATGAGGATCGCGCGAACGGGTACGCCGCGGCGATTCACTTTCGCGAGGGCGGCAGGCGCATCGCCATGACGGGTGAGCGCAAAAATCATCCGCGACGCGGCATAGAGGCCGGAATTGAGGGCTGACAGCACCGCGGTCAAGACGATCGCATTCATGACGTTTGCAGCGGCCGGGATACCCATCGCTTCGAGCGCGCTGACATACGGCGTGGCCATTTTCGGAGAATCCCAGGGCACCAGCGCAACCACGAGAAGAATCGAACCCACATAGAAAAACAGGACGCGCGTAATCACTGAGTTAGTGGCTCTGGCCACGGCCTTGACCGGTTCATGGGCTTCGGCAGCCGCGATGGTGACGATCTCAGCACCGAAGTAAAAGCCCGTCGCAGCGACTGCACCGCTCAATACCGGACCAATCCCATTCGGCATCAGCCCACCGTGCGACAGAAGCGTGGGCATCACAGCGGTCGTGTGAATCGACGCAGGCCACAGACCCAGCACGTACAGCCCCCCCAGAAACAGAAACACGATGATCGCGGCGACCTTGATGGACGCAAACCAGAACTCGAATTCCCCGTAGCTGCCAACCGAGATCAGGTTGGTCGCGGTCAACACCACCAGCAACACGAGACTGATCGCCCACGCGGGCGTATCCGGTAGCCAGAACTGAACGAGTTTCGCTCCGGCCACCGCCTCGACTGCAACGACGATCACCCAGAAATACCAGTACATCCAGCCGGTCAAGAAGCCGGCAAGTTTGCCGGGCCCGCGCTTACCGGCGAAGGCCAGGCGCGCGTACTCGTAAAACGAGCCGACCGCCGGCATCGCGCACGCCATTTCGCCGAGCATACGCATGACCAGCACAATCAGGCCACCGGTGATCAGAAACGACAAAACGGCAGCCGGGCCGGCTTGCTGAACCACGACGCCGCTGCCGACAAAAAGGCCCGCGCCGATCACACCGCCCAGCGCGATCATCGTCATGTGACGCTGCTTGAGCCCAGTCTTCAATTCACTTCTATTCATTGATGGTTGCATGTCACCTCCACATCCTGCTTATTTCAGCGCCGACTGTACGATTCTGCGTATGCAGTGCCTGCACTCGGGCGCCGTCAATTCCGGATCGAGCGAAGGCGCTTGCGCGCCTCACTATGTGTTGTTTTTTCTGATGACTGAACGTACAGACTAACCCGTCTGCACCGTGCCTGGTCCATGAGGCACATTCGGTGATGAGTGGCGTACCGCGTGGCGCGGTACGCAGGCCGCGCTCAAGGCTTCTCGTCGCGCCGGAAATACATCTGATAGAGCATCCGTTGTCCGATTCGACGGAACGGTGCGAATGGGTGGCCAGGCAAGGGCGAAGTAAAAATCGGCAGCGTCTGCTTCGCGCCTTTGCCGGCTATCCGTTCGGCGAGTCGGCGGCCCGCCTGCTGTGAATACGACACGCCGTTGCCGCCGTAGCCCAGTGCGTAATAGACCGACTGCTTCGGATCGGGCTGACAGACGCGCGGCATCATGTCGTGACTCACATCCACCCAGCCCCACCACGAGTAGTCGATCGCAACACCACGCAATGCGGGGAACTTGCGCCCCATCCCTTCGACCAGCAGATCGTAATGGCTGGAGTTCGGCGCATCGGCCCCGGTAATCGCGCTACGGCTGCCGATCTGCAACCTGTTATCCGGCAGGAAGCGATAGTAGAAACGCAAGGTGCGGGTGTCGGTAAGAACCTGCGTCGTGCGAAAATTGCATGCGGCGATTTCCTGCTGCGTGAGCGGACGCGTCACCATCGAATTAGACAGGATAGGCATCACGCGGCTAGTCAGCGAAGGATGGAGGTTCTGTGCCGTATACGCGCCTGTCGCGATACCGACAGCCCGCGCCCGCACGATGCCACCCGGCGTGCGCAGATGATGTACACCGTCGATGGTTTCCCATGCGACCACCGGACTCGCGGGATGCACTTTGGCGCCCGCTTCGCGCGCCAGCCGCAAATAGCCAAACGCTAGCTTCAACGCATGGATGCCGATACCCTCAGGTTCATGGAGTGCGCCGGCCGCTTCGGAATCGTTGACGAACTCACGGCGAAACGTTGCCTGATCGAAAAGCTCGGACGGGTAACCGAATACGTCCTTCCAGACTTTTGCTTCGGCGGCGAGTTTCGCCATCATCCGCGGCCGGTGTGCAATCAGAAAGTGCCCGCCTGGCTGCGGATCGCAATCGATTTCCGCTACCAGTGACTTGAAATTGTCGAAACCCTCCTGGATCTCGTCGTGCATTTTCAACGCGACGTCTTTACCCCATCGCTCGATCCATTGGGAGCGCGACAAACGTCCCGAAGCATTCTGGCCTTGTCCGCCATTGCGGCTGCTGCAGCCCCAACTGGTTTTGTTAGCCTCGAGAACCACGGCCTTGATGCCATGCTCGCGGGCCAGACAAAGCGCGGTTGCGAGCCCGGTATAGCCCCCACCGATGATCGCAACGTCCACGTCGATATCTTTCGTGATCGGCCCATCGTCGGGCGGCGGCGTACCGGCGGTCGCGACCCAGTAGGTCGGAGCGTATTGCTTGCCCTGCCCTGGTCCTGGCGACACCAGCGGGTCGTAGGTCGGATCATATTGCGTGGCGCTGTCCTGTCCCACAGACAATCCCCCGCCGACCCGTGTGATGACACTGTGTTCCATGCGAAGCTCCTCGTCGGTATCAAACGCTCTGCTTCGGACGTTCCTTGCGGAAGGCACGCTTGACCGCGATCAGTCCATCACGAAACTCGAAGAGGTCGCAACCTTCTGCTTCGATGCGCCAGCCTTCCGCATGCGTGCCGGTGAACACCCATTCGGACACACCGCGTTCATCGATGACATAGTGACGACCTTTTCCCCAATGTGCATCCGGGAACGTCTTGAAGACCGCTTCGAATGCTGCGCGTACAGCGTCGCGGCCGACGAAACGCGCGCCATAGACTTCGCTTCCGCCCGCTGCGTCGAACACGCAGTCTTCGGTCATGAAAGTCATCAGCGCGTTCGCGTCGTGACGGTTGAACGCGTCGGAAAATGCAGCGAGCGTTTCCGCGGTAACCATAGGGGTGGACGTTTGTGTAGTGGCCATGCATGCCTCCTGCTCAATGATATTGGGTCAGTCTTGTGACGTCGCCCTAGCGGCGATCTCTCGTGAAAAGTGTAAGTTTTGCGTGGGCTTGACGGTAGGGCCAGTGCACCGGTTTCGCCTGGTGCAGCGGCCCTGGTCCGGATGGCGTGAGTGAATCAATGGCTGTGTCTCGCCGGGAGGCTGCGGCACGCTAGCTCTGGTTCACTGCTCGCGTACTGTCGAGGCGACGCTTCACCGCGTACTCGTCTTCATCGGTAAAACGTCCGATCAGGACGATCGTCGATCCGGCCGCTGCGCTGCCAGAAAATGGCAACCATCTATCGCAGTCTCTTCATCCAGGCCCGTGGCGCCTTGAAGAAGGAATTGCTCGAACACTTGCGGCGCACCCGGGCCATGCGCCGTTCGCGCCACCATACGCAGAAGACGGACGATCACGGCAGGATTCGCGACACGGTGTCGAT
>NZ_JARESU010000085.1:0-36102 GCF_046027075.1 Paraburkholderia sp. RL18-085-BIA-A
CGGCGCTGCCGGCGCGCTGGCCGGTGCGTCGAACAGCCCGTGCGCGGCCGCGCTGGCGGGCGCGGCGATGCCGGCCGCCGGTGCCGAAGATGCCGCGTGCTCCACTTGAGCCGCACGTGTTGCTTGCGCCGGGGTCGAGGCGGCAGCGTCGGGCGTTCCAGGTTCGCCTTGCTGCGTGTCGTCCACCGGTGCGTTGCCGCGGCCGATCAAGATCTGACTTTCGTCGATCACGAAACAGCACACGGCGATGATGTCGTCGGAGGTCACATCGGTCGCGAGCCACAGCATCAGATCGCCGCCGCTCTTGACCTGCCCGACTATGTTGCCCAGGTTGCCGAGCTCTTCGGCCAGCAGTTCCTGGTCCTTCTCACCAACGCCCCGTAGCGTAATTTTCAGATGAGGGCCGGTGTTGCCGGCGTTGCCGTCGACCGCGCCTGCCCCCACGGCTTGCCCGGTCTGTGCCGGTTCGCCGTCAGTCCATTCACCCGCCGCCTGCACCGCCTGTTCGACGACGTGCTCGGGCGGGGTGCCGCGTTGTGCTGCCACTGCGTGTGCTTCGACCGGTGCCGCTGCGCTGGCGGCCGGCGCGCCACCGATGCGGCTCTCCTCATTCAACTGTTCGAGCTTCGCGCAGATCGCGCGTGCCACCGCCGCGTCCGGCTCGGCGCTCGCCCGATAGTCGGCGAGCTGGCCGGACAACACGTCTTTGGTTTCGAGGAACGTGTCGATCATGTCCTTGCGCAGCACGAGTTCGTTGTTGCGCGCGCGATCGAGCAGCGATTCGAGAATGTGGGTCGTCTCCGTCAGCGCGGTAAAACCGAAGGTCGCCGCGCCGCCCTTGATCGAATGCGCCGCGCGGAAAATCGCCGCGAGGTCTTCCGGGTCCGGGTGAGCGAGATCCAGATTGAGCAGCAACTGCTCCATCTGCGCGAGCAGTTCGTCCGCTTCGTCGAAAAACGTCTGATAGAACTGAGTGATGTCGAGTGTCATGCCTGGGTCACCGCGAGAGTTCCTGTCTAGGCGTGGGCTACCGCGCCGCCGCGTCGAGAGCTTTCTATAACGTGTCTATGAGTGGCGCTTACGCGGGATCTGGTTCGGCCAGCGCCGCCACCAGTTCGGTCAGCATGTCGGGGTCGAGTGGCTTTTCGATCCAGCCTGTCGCGCCCGCCGCCCGCGCCGCCGACTTGAACGGCTCGCCCGATTCCGTCGTGAGGACGAGGATGGGCGTCGCCTGGTAAGCCGGGTTGCCGCGCAGCGCGGCGATCAGATCGAGGCCGGTCTTGCCCGGCATGTGCTGGTCGGTCAGCACCAGGTCGAACGACATCGCGAGCGCATTTTCGAGCCCTTCGTCGCCGTCCGCCGCGAGCGTCACCTCATAGCCGGCCGTCGTCAGCGTCGCGGCAAGCATTTGCCGCATCGATGCCGAATCGTCGACTGCCAGGATGTGCCTGATCATGAAAACCTCACTGCGCTTAACGCCAGGGATCGTCGGCCGTCCGCGCCCGTGAGGCGCATGATCGGGCCAGGCGATCGCTGTCTGTTACTGGGCCGCCGGCGCTGCCGCCGGCACCTTCGGAGCAACCGTCATCGGTTGCGCAAGTTTTTGCAGCAGCGGCTTGGAGCCGGCTGCATCGTCCGACAAGGTGGTCGTGGTGGAGTCGTCGTGATTCAACGCCTCCTCCGATTTTTTGTTCAGCACGATGATGCTGATGCGGCGGTTCTCCGGGTCCATCGGGTCCGCCTTGTTCAGGTTCTGCGTCGACGCGAGGCCGAGCACGCGCATCACCTTCGCCTCGTCCATGCCGCCGGCGACCAGTTCGCGGCGCGACGCATTGGCGCGATCCGCGGACAGTTCCCAGTTGCTGTAGCCCTTCTCGCCGCCAGCGTATTGCGCGGCATCGGTGTGCCCCTGCACGATGATGCGGTTCGGCACGTCGTTCAGCGTGTGGCCGATTTCGCGCAGGATGTCGCGCATGTACGGCTCCACCTGGTCTTTCGCGGTCGCGAACATCGGCCGCTTCTGCGAGTCGACGATCTCGATGCGCAAGCCGGTCAGCGTCGAGTCGATGCGGATCTGCTGCTTGAACTGGCGCAGCACCGGGTTCGCTTCGATCGCGGCCATCAGCTTGACCTGCAGATCGTGCAGGCGGACCTGTTCGCGACGCTCCAGCTCGCCCTGCAACTGTTTCATCGAATCTTCGTTGTTGTGCGAGACGCTGCGCTCGGCTTGGCTGCTCGAGCCGTCGGTGGAGCGCGTCACGCCTTGCGCGTCGGTCGAGATATCGCGGCCGCCGCCCTTCAAAATGCTCGAGTCCTCGGCGCTGCGGTCGCCGCCCCACAGCGTGATCTTCAACGGCTGGTTGAAGTAATCGGCGATGCCCTTCAACTGCACGGTGGACGCCGAACTCAGCAGCCACATCAGCAGGAAGAACGCCATCATCGCGGTCATGAAGTCCGCGTATGCGAGCTTCCACGCGCCGCCGTGGTGGCCGGATTTCTTCGGCGCGGAGCGCTTGACGACAATTGCGCGGTCTTTGTCCTTGCTCATCGGTTCGGTTCCGGGCGCGCTCTGATTACTTGGCCTTGACGCGGCGCACGTGCTCTTCCAGCTCGGCGAACGACGGGCGTTCGGTCGAGAAGAGCACCTTGCGGCCGAACTCGACAGCAATCGCCGGCGCGTAACCGTTCAGGCTCGCGAGAATCGTCACCTTGATGCACTGGAACATCTTGGTCGACTCGGTCACGCGCTGTTCGGCGACGCTCGCGAGCGGGCTGATCAATCCGTACGAAAGCAGAATGCCGAGGAAAGTGCCGACCAGCGCCTGCGCGATCATCTCGCCGAGCACCGCCGGCGGCTTGTCGGCCGAGGCCATCGTGTGCACCACGCCCATCACCGCCGCCACGATGCCGAACGCCGGCATCGCGTCGCCGACCTTGGTCAGCGCATGCGCGGGCGCTTCGCCTTCGTGGTGATGCGTCTCGATCTCCTCGTCCATCAGACTTTCGATCTCGAACGCGTTCATGTTGCCGCCGACCATCAGACGCAGGTAGTCGGTCAGGAACTCGATGATGTGATGGTCGGCGAGAATCTTCGGGTACTGGGTGAAGATCGGGCTCTTCGACGGATCATCGATATCGGCTTCCAGCGTCAGCGTGCCTTCCTTGCGCGCCTTGGCCAGCAGGACGTAGAGGAGCGCCATCAGCTCCATGTAGACGTCCTTGTTGTACTTCGCGCCCTTGAACAGGGTCGGAATGACGCGCAGCGTCGCCTTGATGGTCTTCATTCCGTTACCGAGAATGAACGCGCCGAGACCGGCGCCGACGATCATCAGCACTTCAACGGGCTGCAGCAGCGCGCCGAGATGACCGCCTTCCAGCGCGTAACCGCCGAAAACGGACAAAAGCGTCACGAGTGTTCCCACGAAAATCAGCACTGCCGAGCCCTCACAAAGAAGCGACGGTAACCGTCGTTAATCTGGTTTACGGCAACGGGACAGAAAACTTTGGTGGAAAAGCGGGTCGTTGGTCTGGAGTAAACCAGAGGCGCGCAGCGGCGCAGCGAGGACGGCCAGCGCCCACTGGGCACGAGTCGTCGCGAGAATAGCTGCGCAGATGGCGCCGGATGGCCGGGAAGCCTTGCGCCACGGCCCACGCCGGCCGTCAGGCGGAAAAGCCAGCCGCGCGGTACGGACCGCCCGCGCGGCAGCGGCTCACACGGCCAGCGCGGCGAGACTCTCGCGGGCTTGGGCGTCGGCAAATTTCTTTGTCTTACCCGCCCGCGACGGCGGCTGGCACAGCCCGCACACGAACGCATGCTGCGGATCGTGCGCGTGTGCGACGAAACGTCCACCGCAACGGCAGCAGGCGGTCATCTGCAGCATGCCGGAGTCGAAAAAGCGCACGAGTGTCCACGCGCGCGTGAGGCTGAGTACCGGCTCGTCGTCGTGCAGCTGGACGTGCTCCAGATAGAGCCGGTAACTCTTCACGATCGACTGGATCGTCAGGCAGCCGCCGTGGCCGGCCATGAAACAGTAAATGTTGTAGAACAGCGATGAGTGAAAATTCGGCTGCCAGGTCATGAACCAGTCGGTCGAAAACGGCAACATGCCCTTGGGCGGCGACACCCCTTTCAGTTCCTTGTACAGCTTGATGAGCCGGTCGCGCGACAGACTGGTTTCCGCTTCCAGCAATTGCAAACGCGCGCCAAGTTCGATCAGTTCGATGGCCAGGGTGATTTCCCTGACTTCGAGTACGACGCTTTTATAGGCCATCCGCTCGCCGATCTCCCTGCCCGATCGCTTTGTGTGACAGAGACACTGCCATCAGCCGAGTTGCTCGACGGGCTGGCTCGCCATCAGGATCGCGGAATGCGCCTGGGCCACGGCGCTCGACTTGCCTTTGTCCGCGAGCGCGGACAGCACGGCATGGTCGTCGAAACGGAAACGGCACAACACCTGGTTGGACGCCGCCAGCTTGACGGTCTGCGCCAACGACAGATTGGCCAGCACATCGGCTAGCTGGTCGGAAATCCCCATGCGAAACATGCCCATCGGCTTGTCTTCGCGCAGCAGGCGCTGCGCGAGCAGGAGATACGACAGATTGACTTCTCTGATCTCATTGAGCATTTCGCTTGTCGCGCTCATTGATTCCCCCGGGGTATATCTGGCTGGTCAGGCCGTTACGGAAACGTTTGCTCGAATGCGCGCACTAAAACCGCACGCATCGGCTCGTTTCTGGTCTTGCAAGCATTGTGGCGAAAGGGGAAGCGGTCGGAAATCGGAGAGACACCCAGCTTGTTTGACGGATTAATCCGTCATTGTTGTAGGAATTTTTCCTACAAAGGCAAATGCGTGGAAAAACGGAATTGACCGAAATGGCGCCAAGCTTGGGACGCGTAATGCGCGTTAAATATTCTTGTGTGGCGGAGATCAACTAACTGGTGAGTTCCCGATGACTCATCATCCGCACCATTTGCGGCGGTGAAAAAGATTATAAGACTTTTCATGCCTCTGCAATGTGACTGCGTTAAAGGCTCCCTTAACACTTGAGCACGACTCGGGCACGCGGATTGCTAGTCTTCGTCAGCCATTATTCAGCGTTTGATTATGCCGGGCGTACCGCCCGTCCCGACTATCGGGACGGGCGCCCAGATGACCTGTAACGGGCGGTGTTTCGCGCTGTAACAACCTTAAGTGTTTGAAAAATGACTCGAATTAGCGCGGCCGATCCCGATAATGGAGGCTAAGGGATTACCCGATGCAGTTTCGGAGCACCCCCGGGCGGCGGCTTACCGCGCCCAACCGTCCGTCAGGCATTCGCTCCTCGCTCTATTCGAGCGCCGCTGTGCGAAGCCGTTGTGAACAGGAGAAAACCGCATGCGAATCGCACAAATTGCGCCGCTGTATGAAGCCGTCCCGCCGAAACTTTATGGCGGCACTGAACGCGTCGTGTCGTATCTGACCGAAGCCCTGGTCGATCTCGGCCACGATGTCACGCTGTTCGCGAGCGGCGACTCGGTCACGTCAGCGAACCTCGAAGCATGCTGGCCGCGCGCGCTGCGCCTCGATCCGACGATCCGCGACGCGCTGGCGCCGCACGTGCTGATGATGGAAAACGTGCGCAAGATCGCGCATGAGTTCGACGTGCTGCACTTTCACCTCGACTACATGCCGTTCCCGCTCTTCACCACGATGGATACGCCGTTCGTGACCACGCTGCACGGCCGCCTCGATCTGCCGGAACTGCAACCGGTGTTCGACGCTTTTTCCAACGTGCCGGTGGTGTCGATTTCCGATTCGCAGCGCCTGCCGCTGCCGCAGGCGAACTGGCTCAACACTATTTATCACGGCCTGCCGGAACAGTTGCTGACGCCGCAGGCGCACAAGAAGCCGGAGTACCTGGCGTTCCTCGGTCGAATTTGCCCGGAAAAGCGCGTCGATACAGCTATCAAGATCGCTGCACAAAGCGGTTTGCCGCTGAAGATCGCCGCCAAGGTGGACAAGGTCGACCAGGAGTATTTCAAGCGTGAGATCGAGCCGTTGCTGTCGATGGCGCACGTGGAGTTCGTCGGCGAGATCAACGAAGCGCAGAAGCCCGAGTTTCTGTCCGGGGCGAAGGCGTTGCTTTTCCCGATCGACTGGTCGGAGCCGTTCGGCCTCGTGATGATCGAATCGATGGCGTGCGGCACGCCGGTGATCGCGTTCAACCGCGGTTCGGTGCCAGAAGTGATCGACCACGGCGTGACTGGCTACATCGTCGAGGACGTGCAAGGCGCGGTGGCCGCGCTGCAGCGTCTGGACGAGTTGTCGCGCACTGAAATTCGCGCGCAATTCGAGCGCCGCTTCAGTTCCAGAACGATGGCGCAGAATTACGTCGACGGTTATTCGACGCTGATCGAAGCGACCCGTCGCCCCGTGCTGCGTCAGGTCGCGGTGGGCTAAGCGGCAGGCTTAAGCCGGCCGGTGTTTTTGCGCTGCCAGCTTTAGCCGTTTACTGCTCCTGCGTTCAGCTGCGGGCCTTCCGGTTTGCGGTAAATGGCAGGTAAATTCGACTGTGAATCGTTTGCGGAGGCAGAAATCACGTTTATTCCGCCTCTTGTACAAAAAAGCCGCCCGGTGGGCGGCTTTTTTAATAGGGGGATGGATGCGCTTCCAGCCCGATTGACACTCAGCAAATAAAAACGGGGCTTCGGACAACCTTCAATTGGCTTTCGTCCTGAGCGGCAGCGGGTTCAAGCCGCGCCAATCAAAAAGCGCTCGCGATTCTTGCCGACAATCCACTTGGGCGGCTTACCGCGACCGCTCCACGTATTGCCCGATTTCGGGTCCTGATATTTCGCCGGCAGCGGCGCCTTTTTGGGCGGCCGTCCACGCTTGGCGGCAACTGCAAAGCCGAGGTCCTGAGCGGTAAGACCGTATTCAGCGATCTTTTGGCGGATGTCGGCGACGACATTGTCTATTTCAGTACGCCGCGCTTCTTCTGCTTGTGCCTGCAATTTGGCGATCTGCGCCTTGAGGTCTGCGTATTGAGACATTCGGTTCTCCCCTTTTCTAGAACTCATTTGACGGCAGACTAACTGCAATTATAAAAATTCGCAATGGCCAGTAATACCAATTTAGGAATCTATCCTCTGATAATTATTAAACGTCTTGAATTGCAAAGCGGCGACTTTATCTGGTAATAATAGTAAATCCCACTCTGCATTGACAATTCTTGACACTCAATTTGGCCGTCTTTGCCTAGAATTGCGCGCTCAAGGCATACATCCACGGTTAGCCGTGCGTGTTCTCAAAGCGTCACACTTTTTAGGAATACCAATCATGCAGTTGTCAAAGCGGCTTGCCGCCGAGCTGTTCGGCACTTTCTGGCTCGTGCTCGGGGGCTGCGGCAGCGCGGTCCTCGCCGCGAATTTTGCCGGCCCGGTCCACGGTTTGGGCATTGGCTTTGTGGGCGTGTCGCTGGCATTCGGCTTGACCGTTCTGACAATGGCTTACGCAATCGGTCATATTTCCGGCTGTCATCTGAATCCGGCCGTGAGCGTCGGGCTGACCGTCGCCGGGCGTTTTCCGGCTCGCGACCTCGTGCCGTATATCGCCGCGCAAGTGGTCGGCGCTGTGCTGGCTGCGCTGGCGTTGTCGGTAATCGCGTCAGGCAAGCCGGAATTCGATCTCGTCGCCAGCGGTTTCGCCAGCAACGGCTACGGCGATCGCTCGCCGGGCCACTACTCGCTCGCCGCGGCATTCGTGTGCGAAGTGGTGATGACCGGCTTCTTCCTGTTCGTCATCCTGGGCGCAACCGACAAGCGCGCGCCGGCCGGCTTCGCGCCGATCGCGATTGGCCTGTGCCTGACGTTGATCCACCTTATTTCGATTCCGGTCACCAACACGTCGGTCAATCCGGCGCGTTCCACCGGCCCGGCGCTGTTCGTCGGCGGCGCAGCCGTGGACCAGTTGTGGATGTTCTGGGTCGCGCCGATCATCGGGGCGGTGATCGCGGGAGTGCTTTATCCGCTAATCGCGGAGAACGGCGGCGCTGGCTCACAGGAACTCGCGCTCGACTGATCGGCGGGTGCTTTATCCAGCAAGTCAAAGCGGGCGCAACGGCGCCCGTTCTTGTTTTGGCGCAAACGACGCTGTTTGCCCGAAGGTCCGGCAGCGGGGCGGTCTGACAGTAGCAAGGCATGACCCGCTGCTAGAATTGGGCGACTTCCCAGGCTTGCACAGGTGCTACCGATGAACCGTTTCCGCGGATTCCTGCATGGCGTCGCACTCGCCCTCGGCGGCTTGTGCGTCAACGTAGCGGCGCTGCCCACCGCGTATGCGGCCGATGGCAACACCGAAACGCTGGTCTTCGTTCGGCATGGCGAGAAGCCCGCGCAGGGCTACGGGCAACTCAACTGTCAGGGCCTGAACCGCGCGCTGGCGCTGCCGGCGGTGATCGCTGCGAAGTTCGGCAAACCCGATGCGATTTATGCGCCGGACCCCGGCCAGCAGAAAGACGATAGTGGCCATCCCTATTACTACATTCGTCCGCTGGCGACGGTCGAGCCGACCGCCATCCAGTTTCAAATGCCGGTGCAAACGCCGTATGGCTTCGCTCAGATCGACCAGCTCGGCACGGCGCTCGTGAATCCGGCCAATCGCAACAAGCTGATCGTCGTGGCGTGGGAGCACAAACTGATCGTGAAGTTATTGCGCCAGATGCTGAGTGCTCATGGAGGCAATGCAGCCGATGTGCCGAACTGGCAAAGCGACGACTTCGACAGTATTTATATCGTGCGGCTCGACTGGCAAAACGGCACGGCGCGCGCCAGTTTCAAACGAGACCGCGAGGGGCTGGACGGACGCGCGACCGATTGTCCTTGCGCCGCGCTGCCGGGTACGCCATCGGCGGCTGCTTTCAGTGCTTCCGGCAATGCGACAGATTAATCGGGTAATACAGATGTAAGCCGCGATTACGCACACTGCGGCCCGATTCCCGCCGGGTGGGACGCCGAACGCGCACTGCTATCGCGGAACGAGACGAAAAACCTTATTGGGCTTGGCTTCACGTGGTTCGTGCATAAGCCGCGCTCCGATTGAACTCTGTGCTGCGCTCCTTTCAAATGCTGCGACGATGCTTGCAGTCCGTAACATCTGGTCGCAGTACCCGCCGGATTGAATGCGTACATTGAACCTGTGCGACACACCTACGTCGCTTCACAGGAGAACAACATGAAACGCATCGTCACTCACTTGCTGGTTGCTGCTGGACTTGCGGCGGGCGCATGCGGTGTCGCGCAAGCGCATACGGATCTGAATATCGGCCTGTCGCTCGGCGCACCGGTCTATGCGCGGCCGGCCCCCGTCTACGCCGCGCCGCAGCCGGTGTACTACGGCGGCTGGAACAATCGCTGGAACAATCGTTACGACCATCGCGATTATCGCGACGACCGCCGGTATGACCGAGGCTGGAATCACAACGACAACGATCGCCACTGGGGTCACGATGATCGGGGCGACCATCGCGGCGGGTGGCATGGTTGATCGATCGCGGCGCGAGCCAGTGAATCACGGCGGCTGATCGTCAGCCTTGGGGGGTAAGTCGACCGCAGCTTGCCGTCTCGTGCCGGCGTAGACCACATAGCGCTGCGGCAGAAAGTTAGCGCGTCAAAAAACGGTCCGCATTCCATGAACATGGATGCGGGCCGATTCCGTTTCAGGACGCCAATTCGTCGTTGAGCGAGAACAGCTTGCGCAAGTGATGCGCGACGCCCGCTTCGAAGTTGTTGCCGATGCGCGGTATGTGCGGCAGAAGCGCGATGAGGTCAGGATTGGCATTGTTCATCATGAACGGATGACCGGCCGTTTCCAGCAGGTCGATATCGTTCATGTTGTCACCGAACGCGACGCACTGCGATGCATCGACGCCGAGCCGCTCGAGCACGATCTGTAACGCGCGTCCCTTCGATACGTTCGACGTCATCACTTCCAGACAATCCGGCAGCGAATAGGTCACATACAGATCGTCGCCGAATTCGCGCGCGAGATTCGCAGCGATCGGCGCGAGATCCGCGGGGTCGCCGATATAGAGCGCTTTCGCGATGTCGACGCCATCGTGATTCGGCAGATCGGTCACTTCGTAAGTGAAGCCCGAGTCTTGATGGAACTTCAGCAGATCCGGCGCATCGCGGTCGATCAGCCACGCCTGGTCGGCGAACAGGTTGACGATCACGCGGCCATGCGAGCCGACGATCTCCGGTTGCACGAGGCGCTGGACGATGGCCGGCGGCAGATCGTCGGCGTGGATCACCGAGTTGTCCGGCGCATGGATGCGCGCGCCGTTCGACGTGATCAGATACGGACTGATACCCAGCAGATCGCGAATGCCCGCGACGTCGCAATAATGCCGCCCCGTCGCGATCACGAACCGCAGCCCGTCGCTTTCCAGTTTGCGGACGGTGGCGACGGTGAACGGATCCACCTGATGATCGGCGTTGAGCAGCGTGCCGTCGAGATCGGTGGCGATGACTTTGTACATGATATTAGCGGTTGGGGCAGCGTCGAAGACCGTATTTTACCGTTGTCGGATGCGCACCCAGGATCGGCGGCTGGCGAGGAGATTCTCAGCCAGCAATACTCAGCCAGCCAGATGCGCGGCTTCGCGCTGCGCGAGCTGCAGTCCACCATGCGCCGAATCCGCCAGGGGCTCGCGCAAACGCGCCTGATAGCGCTGCGGCACATACTCGCGCAACGGTGCGCCAAGTCCGCCGCACAACGCGACGGGCAAGCTTTCCGAGGCATCCAGCGCTTCAATCATCTTGCCCACTTCGACGCCGGCCTCGCCGAGCAGTCGTGAGGCGAACGGATGCGTGCGATGCGCGATCGCGACTGGCGCGAGGCTCGCGTAAGCCGTCTGATTGGCCGCGCAGAGCCAGACGACGAGACTCTCGCGGTCCTGTGCGCCGGTATGCGCGAGCAGCGCCCGCGCAAGGTCGTCGATGGGCGCGCGCCCGTCGAGCGCCTGCTGCGCATGCACGATCACCCGTAGTCCGAGCCACGCGCCGCTCGCCTCGTCGCCCGATGGAAAGCCGTAGCCGCTGGCAACCCGGCATTCGCCGTCGTCATCGAGCGAAGCCGCCACGCTGCCGGTGCCAAGCGCAACGATCACGCCGGGCGCGCCGCCGTGTGCTCCCAGTAAGGTCGTATAAGCGTCGCTTTCCACGGCAAGTCCGGCGACCCTGGGCGCTTGTGCGTGAAACCCGGCGAGCCAGTCACGATTGTTGACGCCCGCCAATCCACAACCCAGCACGCAGCGCGACCAGTCCAGGCTTACGCCGGCGCGTTTGAACGCTTCCCCGCAGCCTGCCTCGATCGACTGCCACGCCCGCTCGATGCCGAGCCCCAAACCCGACGGCCCGCTTGCCGCCTGCGCCAGTTCGCGGCCCTGCGCGTCGCCGAGCACGACGCGCGTGCCGCTGCCGCCGCCGTCAATGCCGATCAGAAAGAAGTCTTTGTTCATCGAATCGAATGATTTCCGTGAATGAATAACGCGTAGCGTGGCAGGTCAGATTCAATCCGGCAATCGGCCAAATGGCCAGCTTGCGGTACGGCCAGCTTCAGCTATGCTGGCGGGCGACACGACAACGGACACGTGGGAGCGCGACAGTGACACAGCGATGCAACTGGGTATCGAGCGAAGCGCTCGCACAGTATCACGACACCGAATGGGGCGTACCCTCGCGCGACGACCGTCATCTTTTCGAGATGCTCGTGCTGGAGGGCGCGCAGGCGGGTTTGTCGTGGTCGACGATTCTCAACAAGCGGGCCGGCTACCGCCGCGCGTTCGCCGACTTCGACATCGACAAGGTCGCGCGCTTTACGCCGAAGCGCGTGGAGAAGCTGGTGATCGACGAAAGCATCGTGCGCCACCGCGGCAAGATCGAAGCAGCCATCAGCAACGCCCGCGCGGTGCAGCAGATTCAGGCCGAGCACGGATCGCTTGCCAACTTCGTCTGGTCGTTCGTCGATCAGACGCCGATCCAGAACGATTGGGCCTCGTACAAACAGGCGCCCGCATCGACGGACGTGTCGGATGCGCTAAGCAAAGGGCTGAAACGCTATGGCTGCAAGTTCGTCGGCTCGACGATCTGTTATGCGTTCATGCAAGCGGTCGGGATGGTGAACGATCACGAGACGAGCTGCATGTGTCGCGCGCGATGCGCGACGCTGGGCAAGAAGGGGCGTAGTCGCAACGCGGGTTGAGTGAGCGCGATTTGCTCTGGATGGATGCGGCCTGCTTCCGCCCGGTGACGCCTGTTGCCGCTTAGTGCCGCGGCTCTAACAAACGACCGGCGCCTAGGGAAACTCCGGAGCACCGCGGCTCGCCAACCGGCGTTTGCCTGTCGGCGCAAGGCCGCGCGGACCGAAATCGACGCGCGACGTGTCACGAGGGCGGCTCCATAACGCCATCCGACAAAGATCCTCTGCGCTTCTCGCGCGCGCCGGTCGTTATAGGGTTATGGGCACAGAGCGGGGAGAACGCTGGGTCTTTCCTCGCCGGACGTCACGCGCAAAACCGGGAATTGAAGGCTTTTCGCCACCCTAGTCCGGACTTCGCCCAGTGGCGCGCGCCGGATACTACTGCTTATGTGTTCAAACAACGAATAACCGCTGCGTTAGCACGGGAGACCAACCATGAAAACACTTAGCTTCCTGCTGCATCAGGATATTTTCGATCAGGCCGTGGCTCATCTGTTCGAGCAGAAGCGCGCCGCACTGCTGCCGCGTGGCGGCGGGGCTTATCGAGGCTATTGCGGCGGATGCCCGGTCGGCAGTTTCATCAGGCCGCGCGACTATATGACCGCAATGGAAGGCATTCCGGTGCGCAATATCGCCAAAACGCCGGTCGAGGTGCCCTCTTACATGGATATCGGCGTATCCGCGCTGAAGAAAGCGCTTCTGCGTGCGCGCATCAATGTGTACGACCCAGCCACCGTCGATCTGCTCAGCTGCCTGCAAAACGTCCATGACGCATTCGGCACGTGGGAATGGCGCGAGCGCCTAGGCTCGATCGCCCGGCAGTTTGGCCTGTCCGCCGAGCGGCTCAAGAGCGCTGCTTAACCAAATAACCGAACCAAACGGACTTCCCGGAGGCGACGGCACCGCTAGATCGCGCACTGTCGCTCGGTTTGGCCGGGGCCGCTACGCCTCACGGCGCCACCACTCAGCCAGCATTTCATCTACTTCGCCGGTTGCGTACTGCAAACTGGCCCCCGAAAGGGTGCGCCCAAAAGCAAAACGGCGATGTGGCCTCTTTCGAAGCTCACACCGCCGTTCGGCGTGTAAAAAAGCGTGCTTAGTGCAGCTTTTTCGGCAGCATCTGGCTGCGCAGGCGCTTGTGCAGGCGCTTCACAGCAGCAGCCTTCTTACGCTTACGTGCCGTGGTCGGCTTTTCGTACGATTGACGCTCACGCAGTTCAGCGATCAGGCCATTCTTTTCGATTGCGCGACGAAAGCGGCGAATTGCCACTTCGAACGGCTCGTTTTCCTTCAGAAGAATCGTCGTCATGTAATTCCTAACTC
The DNA here is from genome assembly GCF_046027075.1 of Paraburkholderia sp. RL18-085-BIA-A. Lineage (NCBI taxonomy): Bacteria > Pseudomonadati > Pseudomonadota > Betaproteobacteria > Burkholderiales > Burkholderiaceae > Paraburkholderia > Paraburkholderia sp. RL18-085-BIA-A. The sequence continues at coordinate 13,563 of NZ_JARESU010000085.1, forward strand.
AATCACTTGATACGGGTTAATTTGCGTGGCGGCAGACCGCTCACGCGCCGGCCCTCCGGTCGTTTCAATTCATGGCCAGTAACAGGCAAACGCGGGAAAAACCCGGCCAAACCACGAATAAAACGAGAGGCAAAGCGGCCACGGAGGCCGGAAAAGAGAGGTGGGGAGTTCACCGCGGAACGCGGACAGACGTGCTGCAATTGCCGCGCCTGTTGCCGTTTCGCCAACCTTTCATCAATGAAAAACACTGACGAAACAGGCAAAGATCTCAATTCACTCCCAATGATATCAGGAAACTCCCCATCCTACCAGGGGTTTGGCGAACGCGCCAAGCGTCCCGGTGCGATCAGACGCTCGCCTCGTCCAGTTCGCGGATGTCGTCGCCGGTCAACATCAGATGGACGGCGGCCGCGAGGCTTTTGAGCTGCTCGACCGAGGTCGCGCTGGCGATCGGGGCCGTCACGCTCGGGCGGGCGATCAGCCACGCCAGCGCGATGGTGGCCGGCGTACTGCCGTGCCGTTCGGCGACACGATCGAGCGCGCTCAGAATCCGCAAGCCGCGCTCGTTCAGATACTTTTCGACCCGGCTGCCGCGCGCCTTACCGGCCAGATCCGCCTGCGACCGGTACTTGCCGGACAGAAAGCCGCTCGCCAGACTGTAGTAGACCACCACGCCGAGCTGATTGGCGAGCGCCACCGGCTCGATATCGCGCTCATAGTCCGCGCGATCGTACAAGTTGTACTCCGGCTGCAGCAGCTGATACTCCGGCAGTCCGTGCTGGCGGGACACGGCGAGCGCTGTGTCGATGCGCGCGCCGCTGTAGTTCGACGCGCCGATCACCCGCACCTTGCCCGCCTCGATCAGCTTCTGATAAGCGCCGAGCGTTTCGGTCAGCGGCGTTTCAGTGTCGTCGTCGTGCGAGAAATAGACGTCGATGTGATCAGTTTGCAAGCGCCGCAGCGAATCTTCGACCGCTGCCTGAATGTTGGCCGCCGACAAGCCTTTGCGCTGCTGATGTTTCGAAACCTTGGTGGCGAGCACGATCTTGTCGCGCTTGCCGCTTTGACGGAACCATTTGCCGATGATGCTTTCCGACTCGCCGCCCTGGTTTCCGGGCACCCATGCCGAGTAGACGTCGGCGGTGTCGATGAAATCGAGCCCGGCATCGACGAACGCATCGAGGATCGAAAACGACGCGGCTTCGTCGGCGGTCCAGCCGAAAACAATGCCGCCGAACATAAGCGGCGCGACATGTATTTCGGAACGGCCGATTCTGCGCTTTTGCATGATTTCCCCACGATCAATAACCAGCGAGCGAACGAGAATACGCCGACTTTGAATTCGCTGCAGCGCATCCGCCGATGCCAACGGGGTGTTTGGGCTTATGACTTAGTCAGGAGATTTTGTGTGCTCACGGGCAATGTCCGCCTGCGTACGCTGCGCCTGCGGATAAGCCAGGCTCGCACGAGGCGATTGGCGTGCGCGTCCACAAGGACGCGATGAATCGGGATCGTTCAGGACGCGGCGCGATTGGCCGGATTCAGAATTGCGCGACGCGTTGATACTGATTCGCATGGCCAGCCGCCTGCATGGCCGCCCGATATTCGGCGCCCAACTCGGTCTGGGCCAACTCGCGCTCGAAGTACCCGTCGGCGACGTACCATTGTTGCGTGATACGTGTTTTCGGTCGGCGTAAATAAGCCGTAATCACACCCGCTCACACTACGACTGCCCTGAACACGTACTGGAGTGCTTTCGCGTCCTCGACGGCGAGGTTGGCATCGGCACCCGCTGCACTCGCCATCGCACGAATAACCGGCAGAAAGGCTTCGCGTTGCGGTTCGTTAAAGATCCGGGCCTTGCCAGCATCGACGACAAACCCCGCATCGCGAAACATCTCTAGCATCGTGACGCGCGTGAACCAGCGGATATGCGTCCGGTCGAACAAGCCGGAATCCTGATACCGGAAATCGCCCATGCTCAAACGGGCCTGCACGCTCCAGTGCTGCGCATTGGGAATGCACGCAACGACGCAGCCTCCGCGATCCAGTGACCCACGGATCTTTTTTAACAGTGCCCAAGGATCGTAAAGATGCTCGAGCACGTCTCCGAAGACCCAGCAATCGGCATCGAAGTCCGTGCGAATTTGCTCGACGGGTACCCGTTCGATATCCACATCGACCACACGGTCACAGTGTTCGCGCGCCATCTGGGCATAGGCCAGGACGATTTCGGTACCGGTGTAGTGCACTCCCGGATTCAATTTTTTGTATTCGCGCGCCAGTGCTCCGGAACTGCAGCCCACTTCCACCACGCGCCGGGCACCTGGTGGCATGAGGTTGAGTAAGTCCGGGTTGTGATTCTGGTGAACAGGAGTTTGATCCAATGTGAGCTCCGGTGGATATCGCTAAGGTGGACTGTGAAGGCGTCTCGACGATCCAGGGTCGGACCTAGTCCCGGAAAGGCGGCAGGAAAAGAGGACACTCGGCGGCGAAATCACGACGTCCTCTTTATCCGGCTACGGCATCTTGATTACCCGGAACGCCGCAAGACGCGTACGTGTCACTCCCCATATTTGCCTAAATACAGCGCGTAGTTTTCTCGCCAGCTCGGCGACCCGAAGGCGCCGCCGCTTTCGTGAACCACGCTCAGCGGCCAGGTTCCCATGCGCAGACCCTTCAGTTCGGCCTGGCGGCAGAAGTCCATGTCGTAAAAGTGGAACTTGAACTGCTCGTCGAAACGCAGGCCGCTGCGCACAAGCGTTTCGCTATCCGCAATCAGTAGCAGACCGTCAAGCAGCTTGCATTCCTGCCCGGAAGGCCCGAAAGTCGACGCGATGTCGCACGGGAATCCCTTGCCATGGCCGACTGTTCCGCTCAGATACTTGCGCTCGTCCCACCGTAGGTCCGGGGTGGCGAAGGCCCATGCCGGCTGGCGCGGCACCCGGCGCAGGTTACCGGCGAGACCCACCACGTCGAAGCCGGCGAGTGATTCGCGGATGCGCTCGGCCCAAAAGAAGTCGTTGAGCCAGACGTCGTCGTGAACGAATACCAGTATGGCCGGTTGCTGCTTCGCGTCGTCGATCGCGGCGTTGTAGATGCTGGATAGTCCGCGCGTGTTGTTGTCGAACAGTTGGAGTTGTATGCCGGGCAGGTGCGCGTAGAGCTTGAGCGAGCGGCCAAGTGCCGTTTCGTTAGAGAACTGCTCGCGGCTGCAGCGGGTACCGCAGACGAAACGGATGGGTTTCATTGCCGCGAGGGTATCGGACTCCTGGCCGATCGATGTGATCGATCCGGCAGTTGGCGCAATGCTCAGTTGCTCGTGACGCGCCTGGTCCGAAACTGGCTCCGTCAACTGATCTTGTGGCTGCGCCTGGACCTCGAAATGCTCTGGCGCAAGCCCGTCGCACCAGCGCTGCCACATGATGCGCAGCGCACGCGATGCGGCGTTGGCGATCGTGCTTGCGCTGATGATGGGCGACTGCGTGCAGTGCTGGCGAAGCTCACGGCGTACCGTCGCGAGCGCGTCGAGGTCGTCGGCCAGCGCGACGCACTTGCTCACAAAGTCGTCCTTGTCGCGCGCGACGAATGCCGCGTCGAGCCCGAGGTGCGAGAGCCACCCCGTGCTGCCGCGGCTAGCCATAGAAACGCCGGGCAGGGTCACGGTTGGAACGCCCATCCACAGGGCGTGCATGGTCGTGGTCGAGCCGGCGAATGGGAACGCGTCGAGACAGACATCGACCTGCAGGTGTTGTTGCAAGTAGCCCTCGACACCCTTGCGCTGCATAAAACTGATTCGGCTCACGTCGATCCCTTCGCTCGCGAACAGTTTGGCCAGTCTGTTCATTTGTTCGATCGACGTAATCGCGCCAATGAGCATGCGCGAATTCGGTATCTCGCGAAGCACGCACGCCCAGAGCGCCACAACTTCCGGCCCGATCTTGACCAGGCGACTGAAACTGCCGAACGTCACGAAGCCGTTTTTCAAGGCGGGCAGCACGTTCACGTCCGGCGCTTGCCTGTACGGCTTGAATGGCGCGAGGGCAGGCAGAAACACGAGCTTTTCCGAGAAACGGCTGGCGAACTGTTCGAGCGGCGTGACGAACCGATCCGACAAGTAATAGTCGATGGACGTCAGGCCGGTCGTGGCCGGATTGCCGATCCAGCCCACCTGAACGGGCGCGGGCTTGTGCGCGAAGACCACGAGACGGTTGCGGCCGGTATGCCCGGACAGATCGATCAGGATATCGATGCCGTCGTCGCGGATTTTTTGCGCGACCGCGGCGTCGGTCATGCCGAAGATTTCGTGCCACCCTTGCGCGTACTCTCGGATCTGCCTGGTGAAAGCGTCGGTGACCACGTAGTTCGAATAGACATGCAGTGACAGGCTTGTGTCGCGGGCCAGATGCTCGACGATCGACTGGAAGAAATAGGCGACCGGGTGATTGATCAGGTCGCCCGAAACGAAGCCGATTCGCAAGCGCCGCGACGGATTACGATCATTGGTGTGCTGCGGCCGATGCGCACGCAGGGCGGCTTCCTGGCGCGTCCCGAACTCGCTGAACTCTGCGAATGCGCTTGCTGCATCGAGATCGGTCTTGTGCATCAGGCAGAACAGCAGGTTGCTGTGTGTTGCTGCCTGCATTGGCGCGAGTTCGAGCGCACGCCGAAAGGTGCTCTCCGCTTCGTCGTACTGGCCATCCTCGTTCAGCGCGTTGCCAAGCGCGTCGAGCTCGAGAGCGTCACTCGGCGCCAGTTCCACGGCGCGGCGCATCTCGGCGATCCCCTCGCCGGCTCGGCCCGTTGCCTGCAGGGCGGCACCCAATGTGCGATGCAGCGCTGCACTCTCGGGATGCTTTTCGAGAGCCTGGCGGCAGTGCACGATGGCTCGCTGGGGCTGGCGCGTGATATGCAGCGCGTCAGCCAGCATCGTCTGAGCGGCGAGACTGTTGGGCAGCAGGCTGGTGGCACGCTCGGCCGACATCACAGACTCCGCATACTTGCCTGCGCGCTGCAGGGCGTGTGTGAGCGTAATCCAGCATTCGCCGTGCGACGGGTTTTGCTCCGTCAAGTGACGGGCAAGCTTCAGCGCAGCCTCGGCCTTTCCGCTGTTGAAAAGATCTGCAAATCGGCGCAACTCCGTCACGCTTGCGCGACGCGGGTCAGATTTCGCTGCGGGCGTCTCCGACGTCTCCCGCTTCGGCGTATCTTCGGTTGCCGCGGCCGCGGGCGAAGATTCAAGCGAGGGCTCCGGTGCTGTCGGGGCATCACGCTGGGGCAGACGAGCGGTCAACGTATCGATGGCGTCCCCGGGAACGCCGCATTGCCGCGCCAGGTCGAGTGCCACCCGCGCGGCTTCGATCTGGTTGCTTGCGGTGAGGGCGTTGAAGTAGTAGACCCAGAGTTGCGCGAAGTTCGGCGTGTGGCCGAGCACGGCTTCGAAATGCGGCACAGCCTCGGCTGGTCGGTCCGTTTGCATGTACAGCACGCCGATGTGGTAGTTGGCGTCGACATGATCGCGATCCGCTTCCAGCACAATGGCGTAGAGCGCGGCGGCCTCGTCGTATTCCTGCTTGCGATGATGTTCGATCCCGGCTTGCATGACGAGCTCGATGTCGTGCCCGACGTGCGATTGGGGGGCTGGCGCGATGGTTTCGATCGGAGTAGGGAAAGCGGTCATGACGAAGGCGTGCTTGCGCCGCAAGTAGCAGGAATAGGGCAATTATCGGGGGTGGCCCCACCGGGCGAATCGCCGAGTTGACGTCAAAACCGCCGCCAATTCGAGGCCAGCAACCGTACAGCGAACCGGGGCCGCCGGCTCACGAGAAGTCGCAAGCGCTTGAGAACGTTTCCAGGACGCGGCGCGATTGGCCGGCTTCAGAATTGCGCGACGCGTTGATACTGATTCGCATGGCTGGCCGCCTGCATGGCCGCCCGATATTCGGCGCCCAACTCGGTCTGGGCCAACTGCGCCTCTGCGGCGATCCGCGCGTCGATCGCGTGAACCTGCGCAAGCACATCGAGCGCGGCGCCCGCTTGTTGTGCGGAGAGCGACATGAGGAGAGGCGAACGCTCGCTCGCGAGTTCCGCCGCCCGTTCCCATTCGCCGACGGCCGTTGCCTGCTCGATAGACTTGGTGAGTTGCCAGATGCGATCGATGCGCGTCGCGAATTCCATGTCGTGTGCCCCTGTTCGGCTTAGCCCTTGCTGGTGGCGAGCGCGCCGGCGCTGTTCGCGCCGCCGAAGAGTTGCGTCAGATATTGCGAGTTGTTGTTCATCGTCGCCATCAGCGTGTTGAGCGCAGTGAACTGCGCGTTGTACATGCTGGTGAGCTGCGCCTGATAGTCCGTCAGCGACGACTGTTGCGTTGAGAGATTCGTCAGGTCCGTGGTGAGCGCGTTGGTGCGCGTCTGGATGGCACCGCTGGCCGACAGATAGTTGGTGATGCTGGTGTTCAGCTGCGCCGCGACGCCATTGGTGGAGTTGAACAGCGAAGCCACCGTCGACTGATTGGTCTTCAGCGCGTTGTTCAGCGTGTCGCTGTCAACCGAGAGCGAGCCGTCCGCATTCAGCGAGATGCCGATCGAGGCGAGGCTCGTCGTCGTGTTGCCGTTTTTCACGCCCGCCGCCACGATCGACGCCAACTGGTTCTGGACCATGTTCAGCGTCGAGTCGCCAAGCAGCACGCCCTGCGACGTCGCGCCCGAGCTGAACGAGGTCAGCGTGCCCACCGTCGTGACGAGCGTGTTGTAGAGCGTGACGAACTGGTTGATCGTATTGGCCTGCGACGTGGTGTCCTGGGCGACCGTTAGGGTCTGCGGCGATGAACCCGTCGTATCGACGGAAGCGGCCGAAAGGTTCAGCGTGATGCCGGAAAGCGCGGACGTCACGGTGTTCGTCGAATTGGTGACGGCGGTGCCGTCGATCGTGAAATAGGCGTCCTGCGCAGCAGTCGTCTGGGTCCAATCAGACGTGCCGGTGGCTAGAGTCGACTGATTGGCCTTGAGCTGCGCGCTGGTCGCGCCAGATATACCGCTCAGCGACGTACCATTGTTGCTCGACACGGCGAGATTGTTCAGTGCGTCGCCCGCAGTCGAATCGCTGATCTGCACGCTGATCGCATTCGAGGAGCCGGTCGACGTCGCGTGCAGCACGAGGTGCGCGCCGTCTGAGCCGTTGACGACGGTCGCCGTGACGCCAGGGTTATTGCTCGCGCTATTGATGGCCGCCGCGATGCCGGAAACGGTGCTGTTGGAACTGTCGAGCGAGATCGTCGTGCTCGCCCCGCCGACGGACAGCGTCATCGTGCTCGGGCCCGAAGCGAGCGCCTGCGTCGCGCTATAACCGGTCGAGGTCAGCACCTGGGCCGTCGCCACCTGGGCCACGTCGATCGAATACGTGCCGGCCACCGCACCGCTAGCCGCCGTGGCCGTGATGCCGCTGTTGGTGCCGCTGGTCGTGGCCGTGAAGTCATTCACGGTCGTCCCATTCGTGAGCGAGGTCAGTCCGGCCTGCAGCGCGGAGAGTGCGGCGGAGAGCGTGCCGTATGCGGAGATCTGCGTGTTGTCCAGCGTCTGCTCCGCGGACAGCGTCGCGGCCTGCCCGGCGATCTTGGAGTTGACGAGTGCCGTCACGAGCGAATTCACGTCCATCGACGAATTGGTCGAACCGCTGATGATCGACTGCGCGGCTGCCTGCAGCGCGGCGTTGCTCGCCGCGGTCGTGGCGGCGACAGTACTGGCGATCGAACTTGCGCTCGAGGATACGGTGGACATGGACAGGCTCCGTGTTTCGGCGATGCCGGATGAATCGGTTCAGGTCTGTAAAACGGTAATCGGGAGGCAGGCCTCCCGACTGGTTTGCGTTCCGCGCGCCGGGTATGGCGGACGGGCGCGGAACGCATGCTACATGAAGCGTGTTACTGCAGGAGCTTCAGGATCTGCTGCGGTTGCGAGTTCGCTTGGGCCAGCACCGAGATACCGGCTTGCTGCAGCACTTGCGCCTTGCTCAGGTTGGCCGTTTCCTCTGCGAAGTTGGCATCCTGGATCGACGACTGGGCGCTCGACAGATCGGTCGACTGGGCTTGCTGCGTCGTGCTGATTGCCGAGAAGCGGTTTTGCGCGGCGCCGAGCGTTGCCTGGAGGTTGTTGACCGTGTTCAGTGCGTTGTCGATGGACTCCATGGCCATGCTCGCACCGCTCGCGGTACTGATGTCGACGTTTGCAACCGTCGTCGGCGCGTTGTAGGAGCCGATCTGGGTGGCCATAGCGGTGGCTGCGGCGGAGCCGGCCGAGCCAGCATCCGCAATGATGTTCGTGGCGGTGAGCGTGACAGCCGTGCCCGAGCCCTGGAAGCCGCTGCCGGTGCTGCTGGCCTCGCCCGTGGCGGTGAACAGAGCGCCGACCGCGGTGGAGCTCAGTGCCTGGTTGTTCTGGTCCGTGAACGTGAAGCCGCCGCTTCCGTCGGAGACCACATTGACGGAGGTGACGGTTGCAGCCGAGGCTGCGGCCGTAGCGCCAGCCGAATCCAGGCTCAGGCCGCTGAAGGTGCCGAGCGTCTGGCCGGCTTGCGGCACGCCGCTGCCCATTGCCGCTGCCGACATGTCTTGCGTCAGGCTCAGGTTGATCGTCTGGCCGACGTTAGCGCCGACCTGGAACGTCACGCTACCAAGCGTACCGTTCAACACGTTCATGCCGTTGTACGTCGTTTGCGATGCGATACGGTTCACTTCCTGGATCTGTTGCGTCACTTCCTGTTGCAGTGCCGCGCGATCGGTGTCGGTCATGCTGCCGTTCGATGCTTGCGTCGCGAGCTGGCGAATACGCTGCAGGCTGCTCGTCAGCGACGACAGGCCGCTCGATGCGGTTTGCACCATCGAGACGCCGTCGTTCGCGTTCGAAACACCTTGGCTCAGACCGTTGATCTGGGTCTGCATGATGTTCGAGATTGCCAGACCTGCTGCGTCGTCCGCTGCGCTGTTGATGCGCTTGCCCGACGACAGACGCGTGATTGCTTGCGACAGTGCGCTACCCGAGCTGGTCAGGTTCTGCTGTGCAACCAGCGAGTTGATGTTGCTGTTAATTCCGAGCATGGAAATTCTCCTGTTGGGGCCATCAGACCGTTACATGCCATGTAGACCAAGGCATCAGCGAACGTGGCAGCTGTTCGTTTGCCGCCCGCCTTGTTTGGGGTATCGGCCCGGCTCGGAAAAACTTTATGGGGACAACACGCATATTCGTCGATTCGCACGGCTGAATCGCCGGTTAAGTGAAATGAACGGGCGACCGGCAGACGCAGCCCTAAAGCTCGCCAATATCGCGCCGTTAACAGCGGAGTGAGGCGCTCAAAGTCAACCGCCCCCAACCGATCATCGAGGCCTGACAACAGACTTGAAGCCGGTCACTCACCGCGTTAACGTGATCGCCAGATACGTGGCGTACAACACGCCGCATACCAGCAGCGCCCACACCGGCACACCACGCTCGCGCACATTGACGCGCAGCCATGCCGCAGCAGCGAGCGTGATCACGATCCCGGTCACCACTTCGATGCGCGGCGTCCACGGCGTCAGAAGAATACCGATCGCGGGAAGCAAAGTGCCTTGAAACACCATCGCGCCGGTGATGTTGCCGAACGCCAGAGTGTCCTTGCCGCGCCGAATCCACAGGATGCTGTTGACCTTCTCGGGCAACTCGGTGGCAATCGGAATGATCAGCAGCGACAGCAACAGCGGCGACACGCCGAGCACCTGCGACACTCCGCGCACGCCGTGAATGAACCCTTCCGCGCCCCACACCAGTAAGGCGACGGCAAGCGCCAGTTGCAGCACGATGGTCGCGAGATTGGTCGGCACGCCGACGCGCGAGAGCAGCATCTTGCCGGGTGCTTCGGTGCCGTGCCCCGCGTCGACGAGCTGACTCGACGCGCGAAACGTCATCACCACATAGGTGACATACACGCCCACCAGCGCCACGCTGAACAGCGCACGCACGATCATCTGCGTGTGCGGCACGTACATCGCCCCGGCCGCCAGCACGAACGCGCACAGGAAATAGTTCAGATCGCGCGTGAAACCGGTGCGCTCAGGCGCGACCCAGCCTTTGACGCCGCGTGCGCGAAGAATGGCGAGCGTCATCAGAAACGTCGACAGCGTGGAGAGCATCAGCGGCGCTCCGAGAATCGCGCCGACGCCGATCTCCTGGTTGACCGCGCTATCGGTCGTGCCACTCGCGATCGCGAGCAGCGGCACGAGCGTTTCGGGCAGCGCGGTGCCGACCGCCGCGAACAGCGAGCCTGTCACGCCTTCGGAGATTTTCAGACGTTCGCCGAGATGTTCGAGCGCGTTGGTGAAGAGTTCGGCCGCCACCAGAATGACGACCAGCATGATCGCGAGTTCGACGAGCAGACCGCTCATGCAAGACTCCCAGCGCATGCGCAAAAAGCACGGCCGCTCGCCGAATGGCGGGCCAACGCGAAAGCATGCTGGCGGACTGAGGAGGCGACACGGTGATTCATAGGGCAACTCCGCGGTCGGACGTATGTGACGAACCAATGACGCACGGCCGCCCGTCCGACCAGAACGAGGCAGTGCGTCAATGGTCTCGCCAAACCGGCCCGGTCGAACGCGCCATGGCCCGCAGGCCAAGTATGTTGACGCGCTCTCCTTCAATGGATGAAGGAAGGCTACTCCCCAATGACCGGGGGATTCTAATGGGATGCGTGGCTTTCAACAAGCTTTTACAGGGCTGCTAGCAAGAAGTAAAAGCGGGAATCGATTCGTGAGCGCTGGATCAAGCAGTGAGCCGCGCTGCCTGTACGAGATGCTGTTTTGAAAATGGCGAAGGCGCAGACGAGAAAATCAAATCGACGAATTCGAGGAATCGCCAAACGAGTTCGATAAGCGGTTCGATCGACCGATTCAGGAAAGTGATTGTGGGACTTTGATACCGCGTTCTCTAGTGCCGGGGCAATAGCCGTTATTAGCATGGCTGCCGCTTGCGACAACGCCGAGGACGGCAAAACGAAGAATGTGCCGTTACGCCACTCATGTCGCGAAGTACACCCTACCCGCGTCGTTTACGGAGCTTTCCGACCAGATTTCAGGCGGGGATGGCCGCTTCAGAAGGCCGTTTTAGAGGGTATGCACCCTACCGATGACGCAAATCTGCCTCAGTTCACTCCACAGGTGTCGCACCGGGCATCTCTCTCAAAGCTCCGTCGGGCTGGCATCAAGGGGGCCTTGGACAATGCGCGCAAAACTGTCGCGTTGCTCGAGGGCCTCGCCGGAGTTGACGGGTAAGTGCAGGCGCGATACTTCTGCCGCGCCCGGTTTTGCCACCAAGAATTCAGCGAGCTGCGAGAGGCAATCATTAATGAGGCGTGTGGGCGCCCCGAGCTTTTCGGCCTCGTATCGCGAAAGCGACGATTTGGCGACCCCATGAGCCGCGGCGAACTCAGCTTGAGTGCTTTTACCGCGCGCCCACCGAATCAGCTCGCCCTGCGTTCTGGGTGGAAACATTCGAGTGTTGGTGCTGTTATTGCATCAAGTTGCGATAATAGCATCGCCAGTTCGGCATGAAGTCCATACTTCGCTTCGAGACTTTTTGAGGTTCCTGATGGCACGTTCCGACCAAGTGAAGGCACTACTGCGCGCATATGCTGGTGACAACCACGAGCATTTCTACGCGGTCGCCATGCAGATGGCGGCGGACGAAGCGCATCGTGGTCACACTAAACTGGCCGCAGAACTGCGCGACCTCGTGGACGCAGCAAAGGCGGGAAAGAAACCGGGTCTCTCGTCGGTAAGCAGCAAGGTCGGCCAGCGTCCAATTCCGCTCGCGCAACCGAAGGGCGAGCTGTCGGAATTGCTGACAGTGCAGTACCCGCACGAGCACCTGCAGCAAATGGTGTTGTCGGACTCTGTACGCTGGAAGCTAAATCGCGTGCTCCGCGAACAGCGCCACCATGAACTATTGCGCGCGCATGGATTGAGCCCGCGCAAGAAACTCCTCCTCACGGGGCCGCCCGGCACAGGCAAGACCATGACAGCCGCCGCCCTGGCCGGCGAACTGCGTTTGCCGCTATTCACGGCACGGTTCGACAGCCTCATCACCAAGTTCATGGGTGAGAGCGCGTCAAAGCTGTGCCTGGTGTTCGAAGCGCTAAAGTCGACCCGCGGCGTCTATTTCTTCGATGAGTTCGATTCGCTGCGGCTCCAGCGCGGCAGCCAGCACCGCTTACGCGCTTGTCTTTAGCTACGCACCGAAGAGGCCTGGCTCCGCATGGAGCGGCGTGACGAAAGGTCATGCACGGTCTCATAGACCGGCTTTTTGGTGGCCTGTGAGGGACTGAATTTTCTGTACGTGAGCGCTGACTTCTCGGCGCTCGTATCCGCTCCAAGTCATACCGGCAGTCCTGGTCTCACGGATTCGGTAACTGGCTCACTTGGAACGTGTATGCGGTTCCGTCTGGACGTACAGCGATTGTCTCTGTCTGGCCAATCCGTGCCGTGACGTCAATATCTTTTGACCAGTTCCCGTCCCGGGACGCGCTCCAAATTCGCCCTTCAATCCGAACGGCCCCAGCATCAGAAGTCTCGGAGACGATCAGGGAAGCCGCATCTCCCATGGTTACCCCACCTTCCTTGTCGTAGCGAGAGAAGCGACCCGGTACACCAGCCTGACTCACAATCGGATAGCCGAACTCCAACTCACCTGTGCTGCTTCGGGCAGACACAAACGTCGCGTATTGATGAAGTTTCGATGTTTCGACCCAAATCCCACGCGAACAAGTCAACATTGGCTCCACAACGACCGACGTCGTTTCTCCTCAGTTCAAGCACGCGCCCCCAGCCAGCGGAGGTTGCGAAGCAATGGATGCCTCGCATACAAATGTTGATGCCGCAATCACACAGGCGAGACACCGCCGACTCAATGCTCTCATGCCGAACCCTATAGAGCGAACCATACAGAAGAATGTCATGTCCTTCGAGGGGACCCAGCCTAACAGTGTCAACGGCAGCCGAGCACAACCCTTTAGCGCGCATCGTGGCAAGGAAACAAGACTACCTTCCGCTCGGATGCATCACTTCGGAGATGAAGCACGATGCATTGGCATCAATGGGCGCGCGCGTGGGTGGACACCCACGGCTACCCTTCAGTTTTAAGTGCGCATGACGCTCGCTGTAGGAACACCTTCCAGCATGCGCCTCAGGCAAATCGCCGATGCTGGACACAAAATTGCAAACGGCGTACTTGCTCGGATTTCAGCTGGCGCAGTGCTCCGGTCCGCTACGACATAGCCGGCCCGTTGAAAGAACTCGGCGGCGGTCGTCGTCAGCAACCACAATTCGGAAATGTTATCGGCCCGCGCAACGTTCTCGGCGTAAGCCAGTAATTGACGACCCAATCCTTTCTCGCGAGCGTTGTTCGCTACTACCAGTGACCGCAGCAGCGCACTTGTCCCGGATTTCTCGAGACCAACGCACCCGATGAACCCTCCGTTTGCGTCCTCTGCGACCAAGAAGTTGTTGAGTGCAATGGCGGTGATGTCGACCGCCGGCAACCCGTTCTCTGCGAGCAAAGCTTTGATGGCGTCAAGGTCATTACTTCGCGCGGCACGTATCTTCATGGCGAAGGTATGAGTGCTGGATTCGGAGCCAGGAAATATCATGCTACGCTGGTTGCAGCATGACGGCTGCCCCGGACGGCCACGAAGAACGCAATTGCTGACAGTATCGAGACGAGAAGCACGGTCCACTCAACAGCCACGTATCCGTGCGTGAAGCTCCAGATGCTGGCCGCGGCAATCGGCGCGATTCCCTTCGCAACGTTCGACGGAAAGGAAAGCATGCCGCTGACCGCGCCATACCCCTCAGTCCACATCAGGTCCTGGACGATAGTGCCCCGCAGGATTGTCATCATGCCGTTCGCGGCACCATAGCAAAGAGCAAACAGCCAGATAAGAGCAGCGGAATGGCCAGCGCAGATGAGGATGAATGTCGACAGAGGGAACAGCGTCACGACTATGAGGCCAACGGTACTCGCGTGAAGCCCTCGGCCGAAAGCGAACCACAGCGCGCGGGCGGCGACCTGAGCGGGACCGATGAGCGCCATGGTTGTGACCAGCACGGCATTCGATAGTCCTCGCTCGACCATCATCGGCACCAGATGGAAGGTAAGCGCCGCGAACGTCGCGTAGTAGGCCGTGAAGCAGACGGCGAGAGCCCAGAAGGTGGGCGTGCGGAGCGCGCGGCGTGTGGCTTCGCCATGCGCGGCCTTGACCTTACCGTGATTCGGCCGCGAGTCGTCGTGTGAACGCGACGAACGGACGGCGAGGATGTGAATTGGCAGGGCGATTGCCAGGTTCGCGGCAGCAAGAACGACAAGCGCTGTGCGCCATCCGACCGAGCCAACCAGCAACTGGGTGAGCGGAATGAAGACCGTGCTGGCAAACCCGCCCACCAGCGTAATAAGGGTGATTTTGGTCCTGAAACTTTGCGGATATCGGTGCGTTACGACGGCGAAGACTGGGTCATAAAGCGTAGATGCCATGGCAATCCCGAGACCAATCCAGGCAACGAAGAGCGCCGTCAACGACTGTGCGTCGGCCCACAGCAATAGCATGGCCGCTGCGATGACTGAGCCGGCGGCCATCACCCGTCGCCCGAGTCCGTGGTCAATCCAGCGACCAATGGGATATGCGGCGAACCCGGAAACCAGCAACCCCACCGAAAGGGCGGCATTTGTCGCCGTTCTGCTCCAGCCCATAGATTGCTCCATGGGCACGACCAGCAGGGAAAATGAATAGTAGACGGAGCCCCAGGAGACTAACTGCGCTAGCGCCAACGCCCATGTAACCAGACTGTCTTTGGTATCTGCCGGTGCGGTGTCTCCGCTGGCGTTCTCACTTCGGCTCGACACTGTGCTCAATTTTTTCAGCCCCTCATCTGGCTTAGTTTATGGACGGTGCTGCAGCCAGTACGAAAGGCGTCGCAGCAATAGAATGTTGCGGAAGCAAGTCTGTGCGCGATGACAGCGGCGACTCGCTCATGAAGTGGGTCGATGCGGCATGTGGTAGCCATCGGCGGGTTGTCTGCACGGCACCGAGAAAGCCGACTCCCTCCCGATTGCAATATCGCCGAACGCGTCGAACGACGAGCCGCTCTTGTAGGCGTGCTAGCGCCCCGATGACGCCTCGTTTCTGATGACGCGTAGTCAATGCGACGAAAAACTTCGAGCCCTCATCGGCGAGACGATTGCGGACTCGCAGCAACGGTGCCTTCCAGTCACACGGTGGCCAGACACGACTCAGAACTTGTGCATCCATCACAAGGACCGCAGCCGACGAACCGTCCGCAGCCAGGAATCGTGCAAGCTCAAGTTTCACGTTAACCGCTTCTGTCAGCGCAATCGCGGAGGTCGCGTACCCGGTCTCCATCTGAAACGCCCGCGCTACGTCCGCCGGGAAGGACGCACAGTCTGACTTGGTCGAAGTGCGCCCCCCGGCAGATTGTGTCGCTGAGCCAGCAGCTCGTCCACGCGCCCTCAGCATGAGGAATCCCTGCATGGACCTGCAATGCCACCCGCCCGAGGCAGGCCGGAGCGAGTCAGTCGAAACCCGGTCTTCGCAGTGCATGGCAGCCTCCAAACGTTTCACATTTCCAGAATACCGGAAATGTTGTAGAATGCAAGTGACGAAGTGATGACGGTCGTGTTCGGCAGGGGCTGCAAAGCGCCTTGAATTGACCAAACACCTCCATATAATTGGAAATGTCAAATTGCAAGCAGGGTAATAAGATGACAGTTCACGCAATCAATAGCGACCGGAGCTTCCCGGCCGCCAGGACAGATTTTTTCGATACCGATATCGCTGCGCGCCTCGGAATGGATGGACAGCCGCCGGTAAGGATTCTGCTGCTCTACGGTTCGCTGCGGGAGCGGTCCTATTCGCGGTTGCTCGTCGAAGAAGCCGCTCGCCTGTTGCAGACATTCGGTGCGGAAACGCGAATTTTCGACCCGCGCGGTCTGCCGCACGCAGACGACATCGACGTGAAGAACCATCCGAAGGTCAAGGAGCTGCTCGATCTGTCACTTTGGTCAGAGGGCCACGTGTGGTGCAGCCCGGAGCGCCACGGCACCATCACCGGTCTGATAAAGACGCAGATTGACCATCTGCCGCTGGTGAGCGGCGGTATCCGCCCTACGCAGGGGCGCACGCTAGCTGTCATGCAAGTCAGCGGCGGCTCGCAGTCATTCAACTCGGTGAACCAGCTTCGTCAGCTTGGACGCTGGATGCGCATGTTCACTATCCCCAATCAGTCGTCGGTTGCAAAGGCGTTTGAGGAGTTTGAAGAGGACGGCCGGATGAAGCCGTCGTCCTATTACGACCGACTGGTTGACGTGATGGAAGAACTCGTGAAGTTCACGCTGTTGCTTCGCGGTCGTGCCGACTATCTCGTCGACCGGTACAGCGAACGTGTGAAGGAAGCCCGTCCGCTCGACCCGGCGACCGACCTGGCCTCCCAGGCAATCGCTGACCATTCCCGCAAAGAAGCGCAGGCGACCAACCAATAAGAGGCACATCATGGCAACCCTGGGTTCGAAGCTTGCAGTCAAGGCGCTTGCAGCGCTCGCACATGAAACCCGTCTCGCAGTCTTCCGTCTTCTGGTGACGGCTGGACGCTCGGGTATGAGTCCAGGCGCTATTGCCGAAAAGCTGGGACTCCCGGCGCCCACGCTGTCATTTCACCTGAAGGAGCTCGCCCACGCGGAGCTCATTGAAGGCAAAAGTCAGGGGCGGTTCATCATCTACTGCGCCAGCTACGACCACATGCAGACGCTCATGGATTTCCTGATGGAAAACTGCTGTGCAGCGGAGCAAGCAGAACAATGCGGCTGCACGACCAACGAAACGGAGGCGTAAATGAAGCGATTTCACGTGCACATTATCGTCCCGACACTCGACGAAAGCGTGCGTTTTTACAGCAGCATGTTCGGCGCGCAGCCCACTGTGCTCAAGGACGATTACGCGAAGTGGATGCTTGAAGACCCGCGCGTGAACTTCGCCATTTCGGCGCGTGGCGGGGAAGCAGGTGTCAATCACTTGGGATTTCAAGTCGATAGCGATGAGGAGCTGTCAGTTCTTCGCGAGCAGGTCGTCGCTGGCAGCGTCGCGGTACAGGACCAGCCCGGCGCGCAGTGCTGTTACGCAAGTTCGAACAAATACTGGACGCAGGACCCGGCCGGTGTGCCTTGGGAGACGTATCACACGCTTGGCGGCATCCCGATGTTCGGAGCGGACAGCCGGGAGTCGGCCTCTCCTGAAGCGGGCGGGGCCTGCTGTGCCCCGGTTACCTCGATTCCAGCTGTGATTGAGAAAAAAGCCGGCTGCTGCTGATTCGCTCGGACAAAAGCAAACGGCCGCCCAAGGTTAGGAGGCGGCCGTTGCAGTTGGATACTGCTGCGGATGATGTAAGTGTGTTCTGCGCGACTTACCGCACTAAGCGCCTGTTCATGCGGTCACGGGCTTGCACTTCACTTTCCTGGCGGGCTTGCATGCAGCCGAGTCCACTCCCTGGCAGCAGTTCTCGGTCAGAAAGCCAACCAGGTCGTTCATGTGCTCGATTTCGGGCCCGTAGTATACGAAGCGCCCTTCCTGGCGAGACGTTACCAGGCCAGCATGCGTCAGCTCCTTGAGATGGAAGGAGAGCGTCGCGCTAGCCAGGTCAAGATGCTCCTGGATGACTCCGACGTTGAGACCCTCCGGCCCGGCTGTGACGAGCAGGCGAAAAATAGCCAGGCGCGTCGGCTGTGCGAGCGCGGCCAAAGCTTTGATGGCGTCTTTTTCCTTCATAAGGCTCTGTCTTCAAGGTTATGTGCCGATTCTAGCGCGGCGCCGCCGGCGCGGGGTGAAACAGTCGACCCCAGACTTCAACGCTGCCAGCGACGAAGACCGACCGCACTCACGCTTGCTGCGTCACAACGCTTCCATTACATTGGAGATATGGAGTAATTCGAAACCGCCTAGTCCAAACGTCGCCAGGAGAAGTCTGTGACCGAACACCGAAAGTACAATGTCTTATTCCTCTGTACCCACAACTCCGCACGCTCCATTCTGGCGGAAGCGGCATTGAATGAACTTGCGAGCGACCGCTTCGTGGGGTACAGCGCCGGCAGTCACCCTGGCACTGCTCCGAACCCTTTTGCGCTTGACCTGCTGCGTTCACAGGGGATTTCTACCGAAGGGCTACGCAGCAAGAGCTGGGACGAATTCGCTGAAGACGGCGCACCGCAAATCGATTTCATTTTTACTGTCTGCGACAACGCAGCCGGCGAGGTATGCCCCATTTGGCCCGGTCACCCTGCGAAAGCACACTGGGGCGTACCTGACCCGTCGACGGCCGAGGGCTCTGACGACGCCAAGCGCAAGGCATTTCTGCAGGCCTACGTGCAGATGAAGAAGCGCGTCGAGCTCTTCGCGAATCTGCCGCTCGAAAAGCTGGACCGCGTTGCGGTCCAGCAGGAAATGCAGAACATCGGCACGTCGCTGCGTGAGAAGGGAGAATAACGATGGCAGGCAGTCAAACCGCTGCAAAAGCAGCGCGGCCAGCACCCAGCGGCATCGGATTCTTCGAGCGCTATCTGTCCGTGTGGGTCGCGCTGTGCATTGTGGTCGGCATTGTCCTCGGCAAGTTGTTGCCCGGCACCGTGCATACCGTTTCGACGCTTGAAGTCGCCCACGTCAACATCCCGGTCGGGATTCTGATTTGGGTCATGATTATTCCGATGTTGCTGCGCATCGACTTCGCCTCGCTGGGGAAGGTTCGCACCCAGCTGAAGGGCATTGGCGTGACGCTGGTCATCAACTGGGCGGTCAAGCCGTTCACGATGGCGTTTTTGGCATGGGTCTTCGTGCGGCACGTATTCGCGTCGCTGCTGCCCGCTGACCAGCTCGACAGCTACGTCGCCGGCCTGATTCTTCTGGCTGCAGCGCCTTGCACAGCGATGGTCTTCGTCTGGAGTCAACTGACGAAAGGTGACCCGTACTTCACACTGTCCCAGGTCGCGTTGAACGACCTGATTATGGTGTTCGCGTTTGCCCCGGTCGTGGGTCTGCTGCTCGGCATCTCGAACATTGCGGTGCCTTGGGATACATTGCTGACCTCCGTGGTGCTCTACATCGTCATCCCCGTCATCATTGCGCAATTTATTCGCAAGGCTCTCCTGCGGCAGGGCGAGCATGCCTTCCAGAAAGCGCTCTCTAAGATTGGCCCGTTCTCCATCGCTGCGCTGCTACTGACACTTGTGCTGCTCTTCGCGTTCCAGGGTGAGCAAATCATTGCTCAGCCTCTCGTCATCCTGCTTCTCGCGGTCCCTATCCTGATTCAGGTGATTGTCAACTCGTCGCTCGCCTACCTGGCAAATCGACAACTGGGCGTATCGCACGACGTTGCTGCACCGTCCTGCCTGATTGGCGCATCCAACTTCTTTGAACTCGCTGTTGCGACGGCAATCAGCCTGTTCGGTCTGAAGTCCGGTGCGGCACTGGCAACAGTGGTCGGCGTGCTCATCGAAGTGCCGGTCATGCTAGTCGTAGTCAAGGTCGTTAACTCGTCCCGTAACTGGTATCAACGGTCGTCGTGACTGACACAGCCGCTTTCCGCTGCGAAGACGGCACCGCGTGAATGCGGAAAGACGCCTTCTTTCATCGGAGCGATTTGCTTGCCCTTATAGAGTGGGCAAACGCTCGAAGTTGTCAAAGCGGGCAAACGGTGGGGGCACCTCGGTTACCTCAAGCGCGTCGACAAGCGCTGCGGACATGCCCTCGCTGAGCCAGGCGCACATCTCCGCCAGTTGCTCCGGCGAGCCCTGTAGCATCGCCTCTACCGAACCATCCATGCGGTTGCGGACCCAACCGGTGACGCCCAGTTCTCTTGCGCGTCGTACGCAGGCCTCCCGATAGCCCACGCCCTGCACCTGGCCACGTACCTGAACCAGTCTTGTCTCGAGCGGCTCGACCTTATCGTGAGATTCCATGCGCGTACTCCCGTTGCGTAGCGACGCAGCTGCGAGTGCAGTTCAATGAAGCGGCTCGGCCGCAATCGCAAGCTTACGCATCTTCTCCCACAGGCTCTTCCTTGAAATGCCGAGGGCGTGGGCGGTCTCGGAAATGTGGCCCTGGTGCTGCAGCAGCGCGGCACGAATGAACGCGTTTTCACATGCGGTCATGTAGCCGTCGAGCGGAGTATTCATCTCCAGCGCTGCTACGGTCAGAGACCCGTCCTCCTCGAAGAGGTCGGACGAAAAAAGCATGTTGCGGGAACACACGATGCATGCGCGCTCAAGACGATTCTGCAACTCTCGCACGTTCCCGGGCCAGCCGTACGTTGCGAGTCGCGCTTCGGCCGACGGATGAAACAGTTTCGTGGGTTCACCAAGCCGGCCCGCAATGTCGCGCACGAAACGATGGGCAATAATCAGCGCTGTCTCCATGTCTATGTCGACCGTGACGCAAAGCGGCGCTGAGTCGGGTCTCGTGGTGACGCCGTTCCCCTCCTACCGCAGGTACTGCCTGAATTCAGACGCGCTCCTTGAGGCACTCGGTGCCCGTGTCTCCACATGGATGGGACCGGACGACGTCCCCGAATTGCCGGAACCAATTTTCTTTCTGCGACCGACAGCGTCGTCGGGGCGACCTCCGGGTCGGCATCAACCAACGTGAGCTTTATCGCAAGGGAACGTGGGGGAGGCATGCAATGAGTGCGGTTCGATTTGAACCATGGGTCGGCGGCCACTACGCGAATGACGGATTCCGTGCGCTTCGGGTGCTGGATGTCTCGGAGTCGCACTATGGCAGCAGCAAGTACGAGCGTCGGGACGTCACCCCTGAAATTGTCAAGGCATTGGCGCTCGGATTGACACACCCGCATACCCAAGGGAAGTTTGGCAGGCACCCGCACTACGCGAAGATACCAATCGGGCTCGAGGCATCGTCGCCAGCATTGCAGCTACTGACGCCGCCGTCGGTGGTGAACGCAATTAGTGACGGCTACACGGTGCAAGTGCACTCAAGCTCCGTTGCGCAAAATGCAACGGCCGGTGACGCCTGACATGAACATTACTCTCGCCGAGGCGCATAGAGCATGACAGTGTATTTCGAAGACAACAACGGCGAAGGCGGTCCGATAGCGTTCGAGCGGTCTTCCCTTTCGTCGACGGATGGGCACAGTGAGCGTTGGTTGCAGGAGCGACTGTTCCAGCATCCTGGTCTCGTTCCAATGGTGGAGATGTTCGGTCAGGGCGAGGCATTCGTGCCGTTATGCCGCGAACTGCCTCTTCGTCATGGCTCGTCGAATGTGTACCTCGACTTGCTTGGCGTCTCGCCGACTGGGCGCCTCGTACTGATTGAATGCAAGCTTTGGCGAAATCCGGAAGCCCGTCGCGAAGTTGTCGCTCAACTGTTCGAATACGCGTCGCTGTTATCCGAATGGACGTACTCGGACCTCGAAGCACGCCTGAAGCAGGCGCGCGGATTGGCCGGTGAGAACCCGATTTACAAGGCAGTCTGCGCAACGTTCCCACAGTGCGATGAGGCCGCATTCGTAGATGCGGTTAACAGGTCTTTGTCGCGTGGAGATTTCCTACTCGCAATTGCTGGCGATGGTATCCGCAGCGACCTGCATGCATTGCGTCGGTTGATGGCGAATCAGGGTGGCCTATTGTCCAGGCTCGCTTTCCCGGAAATCAAGGTCTTCAAGGATGTCGGTGGTCGAACGCTACTCGTACCGACCGTCCCGATTCAAACAGAGGTGATAAAGCGCGAAGTTCTCGTCCGAACGGACGGCACACCGCTAGAACAGGCCGCGGCGGCTCTGCAGCGCGAACCGACGGGCTCGAGAGCCCCCGAGGGCACGGCTTCATCGAACGCCGCGCGACTTCAGAATAGGGAGTTCTGGGACCGATTCATCAGCCTCGTCAAATTCGACCACCCGGACCAAGCGCCGCCTCGACATGGTGGCAACAATTATGTCCGCCTTGAGCTTCCCGGACCCGTTGCCAGCTTGGTCGTCTATCGCACCGCTGCGGGACAAGCGGGATTCATGGTCAAGTTCATGGGCGCTGACGGACGCGACGCTATTCAGTCCTTGCTCGAAGACCAGGCCGCGCTTGAACAGGAACTCGGTCAAACAGTTCGATTTCAGGTCGGCGAGACAGCCTCGGACAGCCAGCGTGTTGCTGGAGAAATGCTTGTGGATTACATCCCCGCGTGCGAAATCGCTAGTCAGGAGGAACTGCAGCTTACGTGGCTGGTGGAAACTGCGAATTCTCTCGTGACAGCCTTAAGAACCAGGCTGAAGTAATTGGTCACGCCGAAGGTCAGTATGGTGCCGCGTGGCCACACCTCCATGCACAGCGATGTCGTGGAGGTCTTCTTTTACGGCCAGTCCCCAAACGGGTTGCCGGTGTCTTTCACTTCGGTATTGAGGTTGTATTCTGTACGCACGGCCTTGAGCACGCCCTCGATGTCGCGCTCGAAGGAA
>NZ_JARESU010000086.1:0-36002 GCF_046027075.1 Paraburkholderia sp. RL18-085-BIA-A
TAGCAAGCAGGACATCTTCAACCTACGCGAAGTCAAGGCGGTTTAACCGCGACACCCAAGCCCGTCAGTAGGCTCGAACCTGCGAGTACGGCGCCGTGGTCGGCGCTGTACCCAATTCGAACATTTATGTTTCTATATCCGGGGCAACGTTCATGCAAATTGCTATCGACTTTCAGCAACTTGCCAACGCAATCGGTGACGCCATCATCATTTCCGATTCACGCGGCAGCATTACTTTCTGGAACCCCGCGGCCGAACACATGTTCGGTTTTACGCAAAGCGAGGCACTCGGAAAATCGCTGGATCTGATCATTCCCGAACGTTTACGCAGTCGCCATTGGGACGGTTATCACAAAACGATGGCAACGGGCGAAACCCGATATGGCAACGATGTGCTCCGTGTCCCCGCTGTAAACAAGGATGGACAGTCTCTGTCGATCGCCTTTACGGTCGCTCTGCTGCATTCGTCGCAAAACGAACTTACCGGTATCGTTGCAGTGATCCGCGATGAAACTAAACGCTTCCAGGAGGACCGCTTGCTACGCAAACGTCTCGCGGAACTTGAAGCATCTGCGGGCGCGTGAGGAGCCGCTCGGCGGAGAAGATTCCCTCTTGCGCCTGCCGCTATGGCCGGCGTGACGACGACTGATCGAATATTTCGTACCGGTTAGCTGGAACGCGTCCAGCTATCGGAAAGCCGCTTGTCAGAGTTGTGCGTATAACGACCCGGCAATAGGAGTGCGCGACACGGCTTGGCAGGTCCGCGCCCCCTGCTCGTGACGATTTGCTTCGCTATAGCGCACTGCTTAATTCGCTCCGAATATACCGCCGACCGGTGACGCCAGCCCCATCGACAGCGCACTCCAGAAGGTGACCCGCAATACGCCGGGAACCATGTTCGCTCCCCCGACCCGGGCGGCAAATCCGCCGAGAAATGCCAGCGAAGCGAGTGCCGTCACAGCAATGCCCGGCGCCACCCATCTCTGCGGTGCGAGCGCAGTGACGATAAGCGGCAAAGCGGCCCCCGCCGAAAAGCTGCAAGCCGAGGCAAGCGCGGCCTGTAATGGTTTTGCCGTGGTGACTTCCGAGATGCCCAATTCGTCGCGCGCGTGTGCTCCGAGCGCGTCGTGAGCCATCAGGGCCTGCGCAACCTGTTGGGCGAGCGCCATGTCGAGACCACGTCGAACGTATATTGCCGCGAGTTCGCGATGTTCGCGCGCCCCGTCCGCATCAAGCTCCGCCCGCTCTTCGGCGAGCGCCGCTTTTTCGGTATCTGCCTGTGAGGAGACGGACACATACTCGCCGGTCGCCATCGACATTGCGCCGGCTACCAATCCGGCTAGCCGGGTCAGAATCAGATGCCCGTGTTCAGCATGCGCTGACGCCACGCCGACTATCAGACTTGCAGTTGAAATGATGCCGTCGTTCGCGCCAAGAACTGCAGCGCGCAGCCAGCCAATCGCATTGATGCGGTGAGGTTCTTTATGGCCCTTATGCATCTTGCGCGAACCGTCCCGTATAGCCCTATGAGCAAATTGTCATATCACTCTGATCATCACCATGGCGACCAGCGTTGAACCACCGCCGAGACACCTGGCGATCAGCCCATCCAGTCGATCACAAACTGCATCGCGATCAATACGGCTGTCAACGAAGGGAACGTACGTGCCGATACGTGATATGCAGGACGCCTGATTCCGCATTCTTCCCTCTTTGCCTGGAATCACATTGAGTTCGGGAAGCGCGCGGCGTGCGGCTCTCAAGTTGACAGTAGACCCAGTACACCGCACATGCGTCACGCTGCTAGCGACATCACCTTAAGGAAACCTGATGTCAGGTAACGCTAGTTCAATATTCAACGCAGCCGTGCATCAATCCCACATGACCGCCACGCTTACGCAACCTGGGCCAGTGAGTCGGAGCCGGGGACTTATGGCCCGACCCATTGGAGAAGTTTTCGGCCTCAGTAATCCTTGTCGTAGGCAGGCTTTTTGCTGACACCAAATAGCCAAAGCCGAAAACAGGATAACGAACATGTACTTGATGAATCGTCTGGTCGTTTCAATGGTTTTGCCGCTGGCCGCCTGCGCGATCGGACCGTCAGCTTCGAGCGATGCCGGTTTCGGCGCCGCGCCTGCCATCCCGGCTCCAGAACCGACAATAATTCCCGTGGTCAATATCGCGCCCGTTCAGGCGCGCTCCGCTGGGTTCATGCCCAGCGCGCCCAATGGGTTTTCCGTAACCGAGTTCGCCGGCGGCCTGGTACACCCGCGCTGGCTCTATACCTTGCCAAACGGTGACGTACTGGTGGCGGAAAGCGATGCACCCAAAGAGCACGACGAGGACAGCGGAATTCTCGGCTGGATCAGACATCAGGTCATGAAGCGCGCTGGCGCCGGTGTGAAGAGTCCTGATCGAATCGTGCTGTTACGGGACGCCAATGGAACTGGGGTCGCCCAACTGCAGGTCGTGTTCCTCCGCGGCCTGCATTCGCCGTTCGGAATGGCGCTTATCGGTAATGAACTCTACGTTGCGGATACGGACGCTTTGCTGCGTTTTAACTACGCTCCGGGTGCTACGGAGATCATTAGCCCTGGAGTCAAGGTTGCAGATTTGCCAGCCGGCCCGATCAACCATCACTGGACAAAGAATATCCTTGCGGATCGCTCGGGCAAGCATCTCTACATCACTGTGGGATCGAATAGCAACGCGGCGGAAAACGGCGTCGACGCCGAGGAAGGCCGCGCACGGATTATTGAGTATGACGTGGAAACCGGTCGCTTGCGACCCTATGCGACAGGATTGCGCAATGCTAACGGCCTTTCGTGGCAACCGGACAGCGGCGCGTTGTGGACGGCAGTCAACGAGCGCGACGATCTCGGCAACAACCTCGTACCCGATTACATGACGGCGGTGAAAGATGGAGCGTTCTATGGCTTTCCCTATAGCTATTACGGCCAGCACGTCGACACGCGAGTCAAACCTCAACGCCCCGACCTTGTCGCAAGGGCCATCGCACCGGACTATGCCCTCGGCAATCACACGGCTTCCCTAGGTCTTGTCTTTTACGACCGGACACTGTTCTCTGCGCACTATCGGGGCGGCGCATTTGTCGGCCAACATGGATCGTGGAACCGCAAGCCGCGAAGCGGCTACAAGGTGGTGTTCGTGCCATTCGTCGATGGAAAACCTGCTGGCGCACCGGAGGATTTTTTGAGCGGCTTTCTGACAACGGACGGCCACGCTGTGGGGCGACCGGTCGGCGTCGCGTTGGATGCGCTCGGGGCGTTGCTTGTCGCGGACGATGTGGGGAATGCCATCTGGCGAGTTGCCCCGCGTGACGACACTAACTCCGCCCGTGACTCATCAACCGGCAAATGATGCGATTTTCGACTAACCGCGCCCCGATTTGAGACGGCCCGACAGAATCACCGGGCCGTTGTCGACTTCAAATCCAACATACTTCAACTGTCAATCGGCATGGCGCTGAATGGCTTTGAGGACGCTGTACTGACGTACCTGCGGCCGCCATCCTCGATTGTCCTCCATTGCTCTGTCAGTGCCGGCGTGAGATGCGCATCAGGCCGCAGCAGGATCCTCCGTGTCGACCGGCTCACGAATCAGCAGTACAGGACACGTCGCATAGCGGACGAACCGCTCGGCCACGCTGCCGATCACCATGCGCCGCAAACCGCGACGTCCGTGCGTGCCCATCACGACCAGGTCCGTGCCACGGCGTTGCACGCAGCGCATCAACGCGCTGGCGACGTCTTCGGCGATGCCTTGGGTCTCCACAATCTCTGAGTCGCCCGGGACATTGAAGTCGCGCATCTGGGCGAGTGCGCCATGCAGCAGGCTGAGCCCGACCTGCCGCGCAGCGTCCGTCAGAAGATGCGGATCGCAGGCGCCCGCATATGTGAACGCCGCCGACTGATCCAGCACGCACACCGCCGTCAACTTGCCGTGTGAGAGTTTCGCGAGCTGGATCGCTTCGGAGAGCGCGCGCTTTGCGCCTTCGCTGCCGTCCACGGCCACCACGATGTTTGCGTACATGACTGTCTCCAGAAAAAACGTCGAAAAAACCGTTGGAAATCAGACGCGCGCGGCGCCGCGCACGAGCAGCCGTTCGGCCGCATCGAATGCCGCCCGTACCGCGCCATCAGGATCAGGGCTCTGCCGATGCTCGATCGGCATCAGTTCACCCGAGTGCAGGACCAGATCGAGACGCACATCGAACTTGAGGTGATTGCCCCGCGCGGCGTGGCGGCCGTCGGGTATCTCGTGTAACGCTCGCTCATGAATGGCCTCGATCGCAAGATGGCATCCGGAAATGAATTTGGCGAACCGCTCCAGGCGCACCAGTTGCGCTGCGGCCTCCGATTCGATCTGCGCGGATCCCGCGAACCCGAAATAGACAATCTGCATACCGATTCCCATGCTGCCCCCGCACGTGCTGTGTCCTATCCATCGACCGTTCCGGCAGCCGAAGCCGCGTACGGCAGCGCCGATGAAAACATCATCGGCGCGATTCGCGCGCGCCGATTGACCTGCATCAACGGTACGGCATTGCCCGGCCGGCCGTGCGGCCGGCTGTTCAGGCGAGCGCGCGTCCACACACCACAGCGCCAATGGTCACCCGGGTGTGCTATTTTCCGGAGCCTATCCCGACATACAAGCGGTACCACCATTTCCATGCGCAACACGGACACAGAGACTCCCCTTGCCGTAGCGGCACATAGCTCGCCGTGGACGCTCTTCTGCATTTTTCTGAGGCTCGGCCTGACTTCGTTCGGTGGCCCGGCGGCCCATCTCGGCTACTTTCGCGACGAATTCGTCAGGCGCCGCCAATGGCTCGATGAACACACGTTCAGCGACGTGGTCGCGCTGTGCCAGTTTCTGCCTGGACCAGGCAGCAGTCAGGTCGGCATCGCAATCGGGCGTCTGCGTGGCGGCGTGGCGGGCGCGATAGCGGCCTGGCTCGGCTTTACGCTGCCGTCGGTGTTCTTGCTCGTGGCGTTTGCCTTTGGCTTCACGAGTCTGTCGGACGCGACTTCGCTTCTCCTGTTGCGAGGGCTGAAGATCGCAGCGGTCGCCGTAGTCGTGCAGGCAGTCTGGTCGATGGGACGCATGCTCTGTCCCGACCGCGCACGTGTGACTATCGCGGCAGTTTCCGCAATAGCAGTCATCCTGCTCGGCGCGGCCTATGGGCAGGTCGCGTCGATCGTGGTCGCCGGAATCGCTGGCGCCGCCTTTCTGAAGTCATCGACCGAGGTGCCGAGCGCACCGCTCGGCATGCCGGGGACGAAAGCCGGCGCACTCGCCTGTTTCGTGGCTTTCGCACTGCTGCTGTTCGGATTGCCCGCCGTCGCAGCCTATCTGCACAGTTATCCGCTCGATCTATTCTCGGCGTTCTACCGGGTCGGATCGCTGGTGTTCGGCGGCGGCCACGTCGTGTTGCCACTGCTCGAAGCGGTCGCCGTGCCGCGCGGCTGGGTTTCCTCGAACGCGTTCATGGCAGGCTACGGCGCGGCGCAGGCGGTTCCCGGTCCGCTTTTTTCGTTCGCCGCATTTCTTGGCGCCGCCAGCACGGGTCATCCGTCAGGCGTGGTTGGCGCACTGATCGCCACCCTCGCGATCTTCCTGCCATCGTTTCTGCTGGTCGGTGCGGCACTCCCCCTGTGGGGCGAGTTACGCGCTTTCGCGTCGATGCGGCGCGCAATGGCCGGCATCAACGCCGCCGTGGTCGGCATCCTGCTCGCCGCGCTCTACGACCCCGTGTGGACCAGCGCTGTGCATACAGGGCACGACTTCGCGCTGGTCGTCGTGGCGCTGGTGCTGCTCGGCTGGTGGCGCATGCCGTCGTGGGCGGTCGTGCTTTTGACGACCGCACTCGCGTGGTGGTTCGTTTAAAAGCGGCACTGTCCTACGTCCAGACGGCGCGCCGCTCGTGAGCGCCCCTCATACAGCGCGCACGGAAATGCGGCGCATCCGCTGGGACACCTGGAGCGGCATGCTCTATTCCGATCTCACCGCCTACTTCATCATGCTCGCCACTGCCGTCACGCTGCACGTCGCGGGGGTGACCGACATCACCACCGCCGCACAGGCGGCCAGCGCGCTGCGCCCGCTTGCCGGCAACTTCGCGTATCTGCCGTTCGCGCTCGGCATACTTGGCGTGGGATTCATCGGGGTGCCCGTGCTGGCGGGGTCGGGCGCTTATGCGTTGGCCGAAGCGATGGGATGGCAGGAGGGGCTCGAGCGCAAGCTGCGCGATGCGCGCGGTTTCTACGGCATTATCGCGGTGAGCGTGCTGGCCGCGCTGGCGATCCAGTTTTCGCCGATCAGCCCGATGAAAGCGCTGTTCTGGAGCGCGGTCATCAACGGCGTGGTGGCCGTGCCGTTGATCTTGGTGATCCTGCTGCTCGTGTCGAAACGCAGGGTGATGGGGGACTTCACCGCGAGCCGGACGCTCCTCGTGCTCGGCTCGGTTGCGACAGCGGTGATGGGCGCGGCAGCCATGCTGATGCTGCTGCCGGTCTGAAACGGACGTGGATCAGCAGGTCCATTCCAGCGCTGCATAGTGGGCGAGATGAGTTTTCAGCACGCTCACAAACAGCATCAGCGACGCGGCCACCACGCCGCGCTGCACTTCGGAGGCGCGCACCTTGCATTGCGCGACCGCCGCTCTACCGGCCAGCGCACGCATCTCGTCAAAGGCGGCCTGGCTGCCGAAGCCGCCGAAGCTGCAAAAGAACGCCACATGTCTGAAGTTCGACCGGTTCTCGAGCAGATACGCGCGGACCGGCGCGGACACCGAGCCTGCCCATACGGGCGTGCCCACCACAACGAGGTCGTACTGCGCGGTATCCAGCCCTGGCGGGACAATCTCGGCTGGCTGCTTGCGCCACGAGTCGAGGAGACAACGCAGGTATCCGGAAGCACCGCGCCGCCCGGTCAAATCGCAGATTTCTTCGAGGTCGGCGGACAGCATCCTGGCAAGCGTGGATGCCAGCATGCGCGTGGTGCCGGTGCGGGAAAAGAAAACGACTAGAACGCGGGGCTCAGCCATGACTCGCTCCTCCAGAGAGAAATACTCGGGCGACGGCACGGCCGCCTCGCATGTCGGGGAGCATAGGCGGCACGCAGCCCTGGGACTTGACCTGGGTCAAACATGACTTTCATGCGCCGCGCCGAAGCCGCTGTTGATCTGCATCAACGGGGCCGCTGCCATCGTCCCTAGACTCAAGCTCACCTGTCCGCGCGTCACCTTCCTCTCCCGGAGCGACTGCCATGAGTTACAAAACCATCGTTGTTCATCTCGACAACAGCCAGCGTGCGCACCCGCGGCTCGAAATCGCGCTGCGCCTCGCCAAACAGTTCGATGCGCATCTGACCGGCGCGTTCGCCGTCTTTACGCCGGATCCCCGCTCGCTGTATGTGATGGCGGGAACCGCGGACTACTACGCCACGCACGCAGAGATTCGCGCGGAGCGGCGCGCGGCGCTGGAACGGCTCTTTCATGCCGAACTGCGGCGTGCCGACGTGGCGGGCGAATGGATCGCCATGGACGAGCCCGCCAGTCTCGCCATACCCCGCGCGGGCCGCTGCGCGGATCTCATCGTGGCCGGCCAGGACGACCCGGGTGATCCGGAATCGTATGTCGGCGACTTCTTCCCCGAAAACCTGATTCTGTCGTGCGGCCGCCCGGTGCTACTGGTGCCCAATGCAAGCAATGAACGGTCAACCGGTGCCCGGGTGTTGGTCGCGTGGGACGGCAGCCGCGAAGCCACGCGCGCCGTGCACGACGCGCTGCCGTTCATGCGGACCGCACAAAGCACCACGATCCTCAGCGTCAACGCCGCGCACGCAGGCGAGCACGGCCGCATTCCCGGCGCGGACATCGCCACCGTGATTGCACGACATGGCGCACCTGTAAAGGTCGAGAACATTGAAACCGGACCGGGAGGATCGGTCGGCGAAGTGCTGCTTTCGCAGGTGGCCGACAGCGGCGCCGATCTGCTGGTGATGGGCGCCTATGGCCATGCCCGCTGGCGCGAACTGGTAATGGGCGGCGCCACGCGCACGATTCTCCGCTCGATGACCGTGCCGGTGCTGATGTCGCACTGAGCGCGGCCTGCCCTCTTCCTGTTCTGGAGTGTTCGCCATGTACAAACAGATGCTGGTTGCAGTCGACTGCAGCGAAACCTCGGCGCGCGCACTGACCGCCGCTGTCCAGCTGGCACGGGATTCGGGTGCGCGACTGCAGCCGCTCAACGTCGTCGACGTGCCGCTGATGTCCTATGACGTGCCCGGCTACGACCCGTCATACGTGCGCGACGCGCTCAGCGAGGAAGGGCGGCACGTGCTGGCCGACGCCGCTGCGCTAATGGCCAGGGCCGGCGTA
This sequence comes from Paraburkholderia sp. RL18-085-BIA-A, assembly GCF_046027075.1. Taxonomy (NCBI): domain Bacteria; kingdom Pseudomonadati; phylum Pseudomonadota; class Betaproteobacteria; order Burkholderiales; family Burkholderiaceae; genus Paraburkholderia; species Paraburkholderia sp. RL18-085-BIA-A. The sequence goes on from NZ_JARESU010000086.1 coordinate 8,405, forward strand.
AAGGGCCCGACGCGCACGGTCGAAACCGAGCTGATGACGGGCGAAGACATCGCACACCGCATCCAGCGCGCCGCGCGGGAGTTCAACGCCGACCTCGTGGTGATGGGCACACACGGCCGGCGTGGCGTGCGACGGCTGATGCTCGGCAGCGTCGCAGAACATTTTCTGCGCATCGCCACCTGTCCGGTGCTGCTGATCTCCGGGCATTGCGCATCGCCTTGCGCAGACTTTACACAGGCTGCTGGAGCACTCGTCAAGGAGCCGTCATGAACTGCAAAACCCTGCTGGTGCATCTCGACAACAGCACTCATTGCGATGCGCGGCTCGACTACGCACTGCAGATGGCGGCGCGCCACGACGCGCATCTGATCGGCCTTTATGTGGTTTGCGAAGAACTGACAAGACCGCTCTTTCTGCATGAAGACCACATCTGGATCGCCAGCCGTGACGCGCAACACGACGCCAATCAGAAGCGCGTGCATGCGCGCTTCATCGCCGCCACCGGGCGTGCCGGAGGCAGCGCGGAATGGCGAGCGCCGGATGGCCCATCGGCCGAAACGGCGATTCTGCACGCGCGCCATGCCGATCTGCTGATCCTCGGCCAGGAAGACGCGGAGGACCGGAGCGCGTATATCGCGCGGCAGTTCGTCGAGGACGTGGTGATGGGTTCGGGGCGTCCTGCGATCGTGCTGCCCCATGCGGGACCGGCGAGCCCCCGGATGGAGAACGTCATGATCGCGTGGGATGGCGGCCGCGAAAGCGCGCGGGCTGCGACCGACGCGCTGCCGCTCATTCGTCGCGCCAGTTTCGTCACGATTATGACGGTGCAGCGTCATCCGCGGGACGGCGAGCCGACCGGTATCGACGTCGCCGCCTGGCTGGCGCGCCACGGTATCGAAGCGAGCTTCACTACCGCACCGAAGGCATCCGGCGTCAATACCGGCGCCATGCTGCTCAATATGCTGGCCGACCGTCATATCGATCTGCTGGTGATGGGCGCGTATGGCCACGCCCGGGCTCAGGAACGGTTGCTCGGCGGCGTCACGCGCACCATGTTGCAGTCGATGACCGTGCCCGTGTTGATGTCGCATTGAATGGCGCGGTGATACCGGGCCGGTGCTCTGGCGTTCCAGTTGCGGGGCAACCCGCACGGCGCACGATCACCCAGCCCGGCGGCACTGGCACTAAGCCTACGTTTCACGCACAATGAGCGCGAACATTCGCCGTTCGCACGATACTCCGGTGGTCCGCCGCCACGGCAAGCATGACAACCACGGAACCGGGATGCTCGCACTCCGCGCCTCCATGGCAACACATCGGGCAGCGCAACCTGTTCTTGTCGGCAGTTTCCGAAGAGGCCCCCATGGCCACTCGCGCTAAGACGCCCCCTTCGCCCGATCCCCACGCACGCGGGCGGCTGGCCTTGCACGTGACACAACCCACGTTCGCAGCCGCGGCGACGTTCTGTGTAACGCTTACCGCAATGCTGGCAACGCAACGCTGGTTCGATTCAACGCGGTTCCTTTGCGTCGCCGCCGCCCTTTTTCTGGCTACGAGCGCCTACATGCTGGCACGCGCGCGCCGCGACGATCTACTCGCGAGCGCAGAAGCAAGCACGCAGAGTAGTCAGTCCGGCGTGAGCGAAGCCCGGATGATGGCCATCATCCGGGCTTCGAAGGAGGCGATCATCACCATCGACGAACATCAGCGCATCGTCATCTTCAATCCGATGGCGGAACAGGTGTTCGGCTGTTCCGTCATGGATGCGGTCGGCGCGCCGCTCGATCGCTTCATCCCCGAGCGGTTTCGCGCGGCGCACGCGCGTCACGTCGAACAGTTCGGGGTGACAGGCGTGTCGGACCGGCAGATGGGCACCCAGCGCGTACTGTGGGGTTTGCGCGCCAACGGCGAGGAATTTCCGCTGGAGGCGTCCATTTCGCAGATCCCTGACGGCAACACACGCCTCTACACAGTGATGCTGCGCGATATTACCGAACGCGTCAAAGCGGAGCGTGCGCAACGGCAGGCGCGCGAAGAACTGCGTGAGCTTTCGGCCAACCTGCAAAAGGTGCGCGAAGAGGAGAAAACGCGGATCGCACGCGAACTGCACGACGACCTCGGTCAGCAACTCACTGCGCTCAAAATGGACCTTGCATCGGTCGAAGAGGCTCTGGACGCGTCAGCGGGTGCGCCAGTGCGACCACAATTGCAAAGCATGCGCCGCCTGATCGATGTAACGGTCGCCTCGCTGCGCCGCATTGCCGCCGATCTGCGGCCGGTCATGCTCGACGATCTCGGCCTGATACCCGCAATCGAATGGCTTTCCAACGACTTCACGAACCGCCACGGTATCGACGTGGAGCGTCACATCGACACTGGCGACGCGCGTTTCACCCCGGCCGGCGCGACCGCCCTGTTTCGCATCGTGCAGGAAGCGCTGACCAATGTAGCGCGGCATGCCGATGCCACGCGGGTCACGTTGAGCCTGCACGCCGAGAATCAGAACTTCGTGTTGCGCATCGCCGACAATGGCCAGGGCGCGCATCGCGCCGCCGATCCGGCTGCCAAATCATTCGGCTTGCTCGGCGTTCGTGAACGGGCGCATATGCTTGGCGGAGCCGTCGACATTCATACCGCGCACGGCAAAGGCTTCGCGCTAACCGTCACCATTCCGGCACAGACCGTGCAATTGCAGGAGATGCAAACATGACCCGCGTATTGATCGCCGACGACCATGCGCTCGTCCGCGACGGTCTTCGGCATATCCTGCAAGGCGCAAGCGGCTTTGAAGTGGTCGGCGAAGCGTGCGACAGCACCAGCGCGATCGCACTGATCCGCGAGCGCGCCGCCGATGTGATGGTGCTCGATCTGTCGATGCCCGGCCGTAATGGCGTCGAGCTGATCAAACAGATCAAGGAAGAAAAACCGGCGCTGCGCATTCTCGTGCTGACCATGCACGCCGAGCAGCAGTACGCGGTGCGTGCATTCAAGGCAGGTGCGTCCGGTTATCTGACCAAGGAAAGCGCGAGTGCCGAACTGGTGGCGGCCGTGACCAAAGTGGCCGCCGGCGGCGTCTACGTCAGCCTGGCGATGGCCGAGCGGTTTGCCCAGAGCCTGAACGAGCCGACCGATCTGCTCCCGCATCAGCGACTGTCCGACCGGGAGTTCGACGTCATGAAGCGCATTGCCGCCGGTCAAACGATCACCGAAATCGCGGCCGAACTCTGTGTGAGCAGCAAGACCGTCAGCACGTACAAGACGCGCATCCTCGAAAAAATGCAGGTGCCGCACGAGGCTGCGCTGGTGCGCTATGCGATGCGTCACAAACTGGTCTACGACGAGGAGGACGACATCTGAACGCCGCCGCAAACCACCGTTTGCGGGTGGCCCGCGACCCGATTCAAGCCAGGGCGCCCCGTATCCCTTCTCCGACCTGCCGCGCACCCCGCCCGCAGTTCACCCAGGGATCCGCCTGATCCGCTTCACTTTATTGTAGGAAACGCCCTACAGACCTTCCCACTTGCCTACTCGAAGTTCATTCCCCGCCGATTTTATTTTGGGACAGCGCGGCCGATACTTCGAGCCATGAACTCAAGCCCTGACCGCCCCGCCCTGCGTGTGTTTCTCGCCGACGACGCAGCGTCAGTGCGGCGCCGCATGGCCGCGCTTTTGGGCGCACTCGACGGCGTGGAGATCGTCGGCGAAGCCGAAGAGCCCGCTGCGGCGTTCGCGGCCATCGATACTGCGGCGCCCGACCTGGTCGTGACGGACCTGCATCTGAGCGGCGGCACTGGCATGGAGTTGTTAGCGCTGCTCACACAAAGAATGCCGCATGTGACTGTCATGGTGATGACGAATCGTTTCAACGCCTGGTTTCGCCGCGCATGCCTGATGGGCGGCGCCCATTACTTTTTCGACAAGACCAGCGAATTTGATCTGGCGCGGAACACGATCCAGCGGATCGCCAGCGAACATCGCACGCGCACCCTTCTCCAATCAGGAGCACATCATGTCTGACGTCGCCGCCTATTGCCCAATCTCGCCAGCGCCTGTCCGCCCACAGGCACCGCCCGCTCCCCAACACGTGCCGGCAACCGCGCGAGCGCCGGGCAAGAACGCACTGCGCTGCACGGTCTGCTCCATGCGCTCTATCTGCATGCCGCAGGGCCTGACGTCCGACGAATTGCAAAGGATGGAATCGCTCATTTGCCCATCGCGGACCATCAAACAGGGCGAGACGATCTATCGCGCGAACGATTCGTTCCAGAGCATCTATGCCGTGCGCGCCGGCTCCTTCAAGACAGTCGTTATGCACCGCGACGGCGGCGAGCAGGTAATCGGCTTTCATCTCGCCGGCGACTCGCTCGGGCTCGACGGCGTGAGCTCCGGCCACCATAGTTGCGATGCCGTGGCGCTCGAAGACAGCAAGGTCTGCATCATCCCGTTCCATCTGCTCGAAGCCATGTGCCGGGAAGTCAAGGCCGTCCAGCAACACCTGCACCGGATGATGGGCAGCGAGATCGTGCGCGAGTCGTCACAGATGATGTTGCTCGGCACGATGTCTGCCGAACAGCGCGTCGCGACGTTCCTGCTGAACCTGTCGGATCGCTTGAGAATGCGCGGGTATTCGCCGACAGAATTTCACCTGCGTATGACGCGCGAGGAAATCGGCAGCTATCTGGGAATCAAGCTCGAAACGGTAAGCAGGATGCTCTCCAGATTCCAGCGTGACGGATTGGTCGATATACGGGGCAAGGACATCCGGATCCTCGATCACGAGGGCCTTGTGCGGGTTTAATTGAGCTTTACATCAGGGGGTTGAAGCGCGATCCGGTTCACTGCCGGCAGCACCGCAATCGAGGGCCGCCGCGCCCCCAAGCGCCCCAGCCAGCCCCACCGGCTAACGAACGGCAAGCACGGCCGCGCCCGTCAACCTGCCATCGCGCAGGTCGCCCAGCGCCCGATTGGCATCCGTCAGCGGATAACTCGTAGTTTCGATTGCGAGACGCATTTCGGCCGCAATGCGCATGAAGCCCAGCCCATCATCGCGCGTCAGATTCGCGACCGACACCACGCGCCGCTCGCCCCACAACATTGCATACGGGAACGACGGAATATCGCTCATGTGAATCCCGCCGCACACCACCACACCACCTTTAGCGACCGCCCGCAATGCCTGCGGAATGAGCGCGCCGATGGGCGCAAAAAGCAAAGCCGCATCCAGTTCGTCGGGCGGCGCCTGCTCGCTGCTGCCCGCCCATGCCGCGCCGAGACGGAGCGCGAGTTGCTGGGCTGCGCGATCACCCGGCCGCGTGAACGCGTACACCGTGCGCTGCTGATGACGCGCGACCTGCGCAACGATATGGGCCGCCGCGCCGAACCCGTAGATACCGATTCGCTGCGCGTCGCCCGCCATGCTCAACGTGCGATAACCGATGAGGCCTGCGCATAGCAGCGGTGCTGCCTCGATGTCCGTGTATTGAGCCGGTAGATGAAAGCAGTACCGGCTGTCGGCGACCGTGCGCTCCGCGTAGCCGCCGTCGATCGTATAGCCCGTGAATCCGGGCTCGTCGCAGAGATTTTCCCGCGCCGACAGACAGTAGCGGCAATGCCCGCATGTGTGGCCAACCCACGGCACCCCCACCCGGTCGCCGACGACGAACCCCGTCACCCCCGCGCCGAGATCGGCGACCGTGCCGACAATTTCGTGACCCGGGATCACAGGCTGTTTGGGATGCTGCAGCTCGTGGTCGACCAGATGAAGATCAGTGCGGCATACGCCGCACGCACGAATATCGATCAGCAGCTGCCCGGGACCGGGCGCGGGATCTGGCACCTCCTGCTCACGCAGTAACGACGCGCTGCCGTCGAACACCATCGCACGCATAGGATTCTCCTCGAACCTGCACGGCCGGCTCCCACCTCACTTCGCGCCGACATGGCGGATCGAAAGCGGCGCTTCACCGGGCCGGCCCGCGAAAAGTCACTCGCAAAAGCGGAAATAACCGCTGTGCATGAGCACCGGTTTGGCACCGACCTCGTTCAGCAATTCCCTTGCTGCGTGTTCGATTGGATGCCGGTTCGAGTTGAATGCAGCAATCAGGTCGTCTTCGCGCAGCGAAGCGGCCCCGAAATGGTCTTCGAGCGCCTCCGCCGTGATCGCGCACTGTACGCGCGCGCCGTCCACTTCGGCCGGAAATGCGACGACGAGGTCACGCGCGCAATACTCCGGATGTTCCTCTGGAAAATGAATCTTCATGACCACCACCTGATTCCTTGCGCAGGATGCGGGGCTGGAGTGGCGTGTCTGCACACCTACGCATTGTCGACCGCCTTCGAGACGGCCCGCTCTGTGCGAGGTCCGCCTGTCACCAGCATAGGAGCTATGCGCGACACGTCAAATTCAGACCTTGCGCCCTGGTTGACCGAGGTCAACGGCGTTCTGGTTTGCGCCCCTACACTGAAGTCATTCCCCCTGCACAGGAGTGCGTGCCGTGAATGCCCCAACGCGCAGCTGCCTGGCGGCGTGTGCCGTGTTGGTGCTGGCCAGCTCTGCAGCGCATGCCGAGCCGGAGCCGACCGCGCTGGTCGATCAGCAACACTGCATGTTTTGCCACACGCGCGACGCGCCGTTTCTCGCGCCGTCGTTCCAGCAGATCGCCGAGCGCTACCGCAACGTGCCGGACGCGCAGTTCATGCTGGAGCATAAATTGCGGCTCGGCGGCAAAGCGCATTGGGGCGATATGGCGATGCCGCTGCCGGCCGATCGCGGCGGGCCGTTATCGGCGGAGAATGCTCATACCCTGGTGCAATGGGTCTTGAGTCAATGAACCATCTTTAAGTCACGATTGTCGCGGCCTGATTCAATTGAACGGGACCGCATGTTTCGGAGAATTTTCATGCGCCTCACGGTACACCTCGACACGTTCAATAGTGTCCATCCAATGGCATTTGCCATTCTCTGGCTCGACAAGGACACGCGACAATGGTCTCGCGAAGCTCACCTGGGGCTCGATCTGCCCGAATGGGGCGCGCTGCATGTGGATTACGGCAATACGCTGGTGTGCGGCCCGCATGACGCGACCCCCGTGTGTGTGCTCGAAGGCCTGGATCTGAACGATTGCAGCGGGCCGTTCGAAGGCGAGTCCGGGCGCGCGCAGTGGTGCGCCGAACGCGGCCGCGTCCTGATGTCCGGCCACTGGCATGTGCAGTGTATCGACAACGAGCAGGCACAGCCGGAACACAGCTTGTTTGCTGCCGGCGACGAAGCGTAAAGCGCTGACGTCATCAGCACTTCGAGGCAACAGTCATGGGACTTGCAACCGATCTGGACGGCGTCCGCCATGCTTACGGACTGTGTTTCGTACGCGCGCCGTGGGCCTATTTCACGCGCGCGCCACTCGACCAGCAATGGGGCGACGGATGGGAACGCTCGCCTTATGAAAGACATGCCGGCCTGCCCTACGACGACGCACCGCAGCAGATCCTGACCGTCGCGTTCGACGGGCCGCTGCTGCCGCCCGACGCCGGGTACGACGGTCGCGAGCGCAGTGTCAACGAGATCAATCGCGGCGAAGCTCCGTGGCTGCGCACGCAGGATTTCGTCAGCAACGCGCCGGTTCGGATCGCCGCGGGCGCGTCGCTCGAAAAATTCGTGGAACTGGTCGAACTGGCTGGAGGCCATGTATTTGCCCCGCTCGGCTGGGGCGCGTTACGGCTCGAGCCGAGCGGGCCGGCCCGGCCGCCGCGGGCTGTAAAGGGCGGGCATGCATGACCAGCGCTGCGCACCATCCTCCGCGCTTATGTATCGCCGTCGCCCGCTGAATTGAGCAAGCGACCTGACGGCGACCAATTCGATAGCACCGATGCAGTCATCGAATCGTCGGCAATCGCCAAGCCGTTTGAAACGTCGACAAAAACCGAAGTACCTTGAAGTCCAAATCTCAGGCGGCAAAATCGCCCTTCAATCTTTTTTATCGTCGCAGCGTGACCTTACCGGATGATCCGAAGGCGCGAACCGTTCCGACCATGCGCAGTTCCCGCAACAATCCGGTGCGTGCCCGGTTCGCACGCGGAGAAACACGTAACCGCCATCTGCGCCGCTCGACCGCCTCACGCCGGTTTTTGGTCTCCTCACAGTGCTTGCCTCGGCATGTTCAATGTGGTTACGCCTTGATATGAGTAGGTGCTTCTTTCAGGCGATATTCCCACACACCTCCACCTCCGTGGCGGCGTGTTTCATCCCGATTGTTCGATAGACAGGCAGTAGCAGCCGATCTTCGCGTTCTACCACTGCGGCAAAGATGCCTTTACAATCCAGCACTTCGATCAGACAACCGTGATTTGCGCCATGAAATACCTCCTTGCATCGACATTCGCGGCGGTCATCGCAGCAGCGGGCACGACCGCGAAAGCCGAAACATCCGGGGGCAGTGATGCAGCCAAACAGTTGTGCGCCATTGGGTATGTCACCGGCGTCGGTGGATCGGCACAGAGCGTTCGCGAATATCTTGCAGCCCCCGACAGGGACAAATATCGCTACCTTGCAGACAACCCGATCCGATGCCAGGTCTCCGACGAGGGGCGCGCGTCTGCCTGTACCGGCATCACAAGCCTTCGGAATGAAAAAGTCAGCGTGTACGACGACATCGACAGCATGACGATGGCCGTGGTCGCACGCGTGGAACTCGATCAGGGGACCTACCCGGTGATTATCGTTGTGCCAAAGCACGACGTGAAATGCGACGAGTGAAAGCCCTCACGACGCCAACCGGTGTCGATTTCTATGGGTGGCTTGGCCATGCCGAGTCGGGTGAATCCATCGCGGGATCTGGTGTGGCCGGCGGCGATTTAGAAAGGTCAACACACTATCATCGTCTCCCGGTTCGACTGTGTTGCTGATACGGCTGTAGGTAGGCAATCGGCACGCACCGATCCTGCTCACTGTTCCGTCTGCTGTCGTTCATATTCCTTGTGTTTCATCTGGAGATATTCCTGCCGATCCAGCTCGTGTAGTTGTCGCGGATACTGTTCAGTGGCGTCAAACCAGTTAGTCAGGCGTTGCTCCAGACGCTTGTCGGGCGAGTTGGAGAGCGCGCCAAGATAGGCATCTATCGCCAGGTAGTAGCGCATTGTATTGCGTTCCACCAGACCGCGAACTCCGCCAATATATTCAGTCTGTTCGGAGGACGGAGCACTGGCAGTGGTAAACCCGACCTTATCGCTGCCGATAGTCGCCAGATACGTTTTCATCGCGAGCCTCCCCGCCATGCCGTAACTATACGAGTAGGTCAGGTGCAGAAAGGTCCGGTCGCCACTGATGTCTACCGCTTCGAGCACGATACGGTAGTCCTTTGTGCTCAGTGGGCCGCTGTCGGCGTTGAGGACCACCTGGAAATATCCTGGGCTAGTGGGTGATGCGTGGTAATGGAATTGCACGCGGTAGGTGTCCGCGACTTTCTGCTCGACTTTTCTGCCTATGTTCACGCTCACGATGCTGCCGTTGCTGCCTGTCGAGGCGTGGCAATACTTGATATTAAGGTGCAGTATCAGCAAATCGCACCAGTTGGCAGGGCCGTGAACGGGGTCATTGAGCGCGCCGCTGACCGTGGCGAATGGGTAGTCGACGACGGCGTAAATGTCGCCCTTGAGCGCGGTCGGTGACTCTGCCGATTCAAGATACAGCGGGCGCCGGAACTGGTTATGTTCAAGCTGTTGCGACAGGCTCTCGTACTTGCCACGCAACCTCGAAGCATCGTCCGCCGCCAACGCGAGCAGGCCAAGGCACAGCCAGCATACAGCCAAGGTCGCTAACAACAATCTGAATGTGCCTCGTCTTTTCGTGCCGATGGTTTTAGCAATCGCGGCCATTTACGTGCTCCCGCCCCAAGTTGCTGGTACTTACCCTACAGCATACCCCGTCGATCATTGTCTGTCCGGGCCGCACACACGCAGATCACCCACCACTCCTGGGGTAATCGCCATTGCCCGAAGCGCCAGGCGAACGCTGCGCGCGGGCGACTAGAGGCTAGTCGGCGGATCTACTGCCCTTGGAACTTCACCTCATCAGCAGCGATCAGCGCGGTTGTCTGGTACAACAAGGCGGCGATCTTCGGTTTGCTGTTCGATGCCGCAACTGAGACCCCACGGGTTTTGTCGCGATAAGGATGGAAGGACGCGGAAGGTCCGATATGAGCAGGACTGCTTACATCACCAGTGAATAGAATGCTTGGGCAGTGATTCGCGCAACGCCATCGTCCTTCGTCTCCCCCTTCCTGATAAGGTTCGTCACTTCAATGCCAGACAGGAGGAGGCGGGCGCAACAGAGATTCTTCAACCCCAGCATCGGATGGGTATGTCGCTTGATCGCCCGATGATGTTGTTCAGATACTTATTCTGGCGAATCCCCACTGTCTGAACGGCCTGACCCTCAGGCGTACCCGCATCACGCCATCGAGCGCATCGCTGACCACCCAATCAACCGCATCGACGAACCGCTGGCCATGGAATGTGGAATTGTTGCTGCCGCCTTCCGTTCATGTCGAAGCCGTCCGTTAGCATCGCCGCTCCCTCCAGTAAACAACTTTCGCTACGGTGCCGGCCGCGCGCTTACCCTTGCTCCCTTGTTACGATGACTACACCTTCTCACCGCACGTACGTGCGTTCAAGACGGGATGCGCTAACGGATACGGAGAGAACCGTCTCGGGTCACGAGGAAAGATAAGTCAGCTGAGCGTCGCTTTAGCGTGCTGATTGACGCAGCGCATCGCCAGCAGCAGGAGCATCATAGTTGGATTCGCCCCGCCTCCCGTTGGCAGAACCGAAGTCGCAAGCAACTGGACATTGTCGACGCCGAACAGGTTGAGGTCTTTGTCCACCACGCCTTCGGCGGGGGTCGCACTCATGCGCGTGGAGCCGGTCGGGTGGAAGATGCCCTCGGAGCTACCGAGGCTTGTCCAGACTTCCTGCGGTTCAAGCGATTTCCAGGCACCGAGCTGAGCAAAATCGCTGGATTCCCAAGTTTTTTTGAATTGTTCAGCCGTCTCAATGACGTTCTGCTTGTCCTTTTCGGTCACCGACCAGCTGATTTCCGCGAGCGGCAGGCCGAAACGATCGCTGCACGTGGCACTTAGAGCGATGCGGTTGTTGCGAGAGGGAATCTGTTCGACTACCGCATGGACGAACAGGCGTGAATGCGCGGGAAAAAGCAGACGTTTGTTTATGAAGCGCCACCAGACGGCGCGCGCAAGCCAGGGAGCGTTTGCAAGCAAGTCGAGGATCACGCGCGGTGGCGGCAACTTACGACGCTGCAAATTGACGAAAATTTCCCGTAAAACATCGAAGCCACCTGGCTTTTCGACCTTAAACCCAATATGACAGAAACTTGGCGGCAAATGCCGACGCGCCGGCGATTGAGGCGCTAATTCGAAACGGATGTTGCGCATCGAACCTTTTGCGCCAAAACGAAATCCGACGATTCTGTTCAGCACCGCACCTTCGGAGGAGGCAATCTCCGCTACTTCCGTAGAAATATGGTCGGTGAAATAATGACCGAGTGCTGGCGTGACCGCGGAGACGGCTCCATCGTTCTGGCGGTCGATAAGTAGCGCCAGCCTGGTGGTTTCGATGGCGCCAGCAGCGACGATAAGTTTCTTGCCAGAGATAGCCAGCCTGTCGCCATTCGGCGAAACCGCACTCAGTCTGATGCCTTCCGCGCCAGTCTTAATTTCGACGACATGGGCGTTGAGCCATACTTGAAGATTCGCTGCGGCGGCAATGTCGACGTCCAGAAGAGTCGCGACATTGCGCTTTCTGAATTCCGGCCACTTGGCCAGACGGTTCACATGAACCTCACCGAGTTCGAAAGGGAATGAAGCATCGGAATAGGGGCCGGGCTCCAAGGAAAACAGCTGTTCAACCTCTCCGATAAACGGAATAAGCTCTTCAAGCGAAATCGGCCAGTGCGCGTTGCAGAGGTCGGAATCCTGGAAGGGAATGAGGGCACCGCCCCATCGCATGGACGTACCACCCAAGCACCGGAATCGCCCGTGGGAAGCGCCTCTATAGAACGTGCCGCGCTGCACGACCTCATTGAGCGGATGCAGGTCCTCTTCCTGGCGCAGTCCGCCAGTTTCCAGGCAGATGACGGTTTTGCCGGTCTTACGCGCCAACAGTACGCTGGTCGGTAGGCCAACAGTGCCTGCACCGATGACAATGAAATCGGCTTCCCGCGAAAGCACTCCCTGGCCCTTCAAATCATTGAGCATGGGTTATCTCCTCCACGAGCCTGGCATATTGCGGCAACCGCGAGACTTGGGTCGTGCTCACGATAATCGCCCCGCTGGTGTTGCGGAGCAGGGCCTGACGCAGCACCTCCGTCACCGAAAGTGGGGATCCTTCTCTGCGGGAGGCCGACACATAGCCGTAGGTGACCTGCAAGGGCTTGTCGTAACGGGCCAAAAGGTCAGCCTCACGCGCCGTTAGACTGTCGTGCACCTGAACGAAACGCGTGAGTTCCGAGCCCGTGGCGAGAAAGGGTTCAAGCCTATCGGCAGTCAGTGCCAGGCCGAATGTACGCACCTTTCCCTCGCGTACAAGGGTCTCCAGCCATTTCAGCCATTCATCCGTATTGAGCAGGGGCAGTTGCGGCTCGTGTAGGGTGTAAATGTCAATCCAATCACGATTGAGACGGCGCAAACTTCCTTCGAGCGCCTTCTGCGCACGGGCGACTGAAAAATCCACGGTCGGACTCGAAATGGCCTTGATGAAGCGTCCTGTCGCTTTGCGCAGGAATATAGCGACACCGCCTTGCTCCTCGCCGCCGGGCGAATAGATACCGACCTTAGTCGTGATGGTGACTTCGGGTCGTGCTTTCAGAACGGGGCCAAGGTCGCGCTCGGCCAAGCCAAATCCGTAATAGGGAGCCGTGTCGAAATGGGTGAAGCCGGCGTCCACCGCTGAAAGGAGCAGTCGACGCCTTACCTTTTCGGAACCGCTGTTAAAAAGACTGGCCGTGCCGAATATGCATCTTGAGACAATGATGGGTGTCCCGACCAAGTGAACGCTTTGCACGATAAGCTCCGGCTAACAGACTTGTCTTTTTCAGATGTACAGGCATAAGTGTTCTGGTGCAAATAGCTTGTATCGACAAACTCCTGCTGATATCAGGTCACGATTTCATGGACAGAACTGCGGGGTGGCGGGCATCACGGACGCGATGCCGAAAACTTGTCAAAATTACGGTCGCTGATAATCGCTTCCGGTGTTAGCACGGTTCGCTTGCTCTTGTCATGCATTCAAGAGAAGTCGACGATTGCGTACCTAACACGTCGTAAATGCCGGTGCCTTCCGCAGTGGGCGTGTTTGCGTCGTGAAAATACGCACCGCTTCCGTTGACACATACATTACCGCTTGACTCCACCCATGGATCGGTCCCGATCGATACCGCACCCAACGCAGGGCAACCGCTCCTCACCATCGCGTTGTTTCGAAAGACGTTGTACTTCGGCGCACCCACGTCGTCGCCAAGTATGTCGCGAAGATGTGGGTATTTCCCATAAGCACTTCCAAGATACGGGACGCCTTTCAAGTTACGTCTGAGGGGCCCGTTGGGATCGCTGACCCACTCTGCCTGCCATGTCACGCCTCGGTCATCGATACTCATTGCTGGCGCGCTGTCGATGAAAACGTTGCCGACTATAACGTTGTCTCTACCTCCACCCACATAGATGGCCTTGGAAACGCGCAGGAAGTAATTGCTAGCGATGTAGGTCCCGCTTATCTGGTCGTCCAGATAGATCCCTCTTACGTCCCGCGAAGGTACGCCGATGTCGTGCAGAAAGTTCCCACTTATCACATTGCCGCGCTGCGTCCAGTCCCGCCCCATGTAGATCGCGCCGGCATCGCTGGAATCTTGAACCACGTCGTAGATCTCGTTGGAGCGGACAACATTGTCATTCCCCTCTATCTTCATCGCCATATGAGCGGCATCATGAATGCGATTTCTCTCCGCGACGTTTCCCACTCCCGACAATTGAATTCCCGGTCGGTAGCTATAGTTCCACCTGCTATAGTCGTAGATGTCGTTACCTGCGACCACTGACTCGCCCGGCGTCAAAGTGCCCCGATCTCCCGATGAAACATATACCCCCCCGTCTCCAACGGCGTGAATCCGGCAGTTGACGATCTTTATCCTTCTCCCCGACGCATCAATTGCGCGCCCCCCAACATTTCTGATCGTCGCGTTTTCCACCCGAATATCCTCTGAATCCCTGATGACTATGGCCGGTCCTCGCGCCAGTTCGAAGTCCAGGCCGTCCAACTCAACATGGCTCGCGCCGTCCAGCGTGATCAAGGATTCAGCGTCCGTTATCTCAGCGCTCGACACATCGTCAGATGGCGGCCAAAAAAAGATATGACCGTTTTTAGCGTCTAGCACCCAGTCGCCTGGAGAGGCCAGTTGAGAAGGCACGTTCTCCAAGAAGAATCTTCCCCCGATCCGCAAAGGAAAGGACGGCTCATCGCTAAGCACAATACGGCCGGAACTGTTTTTCGATGTAAGGACGGGCATCGCTTCCATCGCCCAGTCATAGGAGAAATAGCCTACCGCGAAGATTCCCGGATCGATTGTCAGGCGATCCGGACGCGTCGGCATCGCATAGAACGCCTTACGCGACTCCGCGCTAAGAGCCGCGATGACCGCGTAGCCACTCTTTGGCCAGCGAGCCAAACGCATTCGCCGTTCATTGAAGTAAAGGTCAGTGTTCGCCACGGCGGCAGAGTTGTTCCAACCATGACGCCGTAGGTCATGCAACATGAACGGCGTTTCGGAAAAATCGAAGACGCGGACAGCCGGTCTCGACGACAGCGGAATACGGGGCGCCTCCCCTTGCCGCAAAGGACGAGACCCGGTCAGCTCTCTACCTCCACTAATTCGAACTCCGCCTGGATTCACGGCGTATATCCGCAACGGGGGAGTAGGCAATCCCGAAACGCTGCGGACAATGCGGATTGGGGCCGAGATTCGATATACGCCATCTAGAAGCGCAATCGCAACAGGCTTAGTCTTCCTTGACTCGTGGTATTGGGTTGCCCTCTTTATCGCTTCTTCGATCCCCGCGAGGGGCCCGCTGCGACTACCAACCTGTGTAGTCAGACCCGACGCATCATTGCTCCCGTGCACAGCGACGTATAGCGTGAGGCCGTTGCCGCTTGTTCCATGTAACAAGAGAAAGACAATGGCTAATGATTTCATGCAGTGGAGAGTTCTGCGTGTCATGGTGTACCAGCCATCCGCCACGTTATTAGGCTCGAACTTGCACGGCGACGCTTGTGGATGCCGGAAAAGAATCAGATGAAGCGCTGCTGACCTCACTCGCAGTGGCTGGTGTGCCTTCGTCCTGGAACCGCGCCTTGTAAAGTACCAACACCAACGAAAGCATCACCACTTTGTCATACATGAAGATCGCACCATTGAATTGCATCGAAAGAAGAAGAAGGACAATTTCTGGAAAGCCGCGGCGCAGCAAAAGGATCGTCAATACTAGAACCCCTCCAACCATACCGTATAAGAGGAACATGTTGATCAGAGCATTATCACTCGCACCCGTGGCCATACCCGTCGCAGCGATAACCTCGCTCGACACCACCTTTCCCAAGTACTCAGACGGCACACCAAGCAGGTACCCTTGTTGCAGAGCCTCACCCACCGCCTGTAGCGGGTATATCAGTCGTCCGAGGAATGACACGTCTGAACCCTGCATGATGTCGGTAAACCGGTCGCTCAACATGAAAGCGGCGCCTGACAGGAACAGAAGGCTGGCCAGAATCAGCCCGGCGCTCTTCCATAGCGACCGCTTGCGTGTCGCGAACAGCATGAGAACGAGAGCGACGATCCCGCTAGTCGTCTGCGCCAGTAAGACTGTCGCCATCGCCACACTGACAAACGCGATCCTTCCAATGCCACTTTCGCCAATTATCTTGCGACTGACGAAAACCAGACACAACACAACGAACCCAAGATAGGACGGCTCCGCATACGTCGCAGCCGGTCGTATCTCTGTCGGGATGCCGTGCAGATGTCCGAATTCCAGCCAACATGATGCCACCGTCCAACAGCCGTCCAGACTTATCGGTCTAGGAAAATAGGTGTAGGGGACAAAGAATACTCCGCTCCGACCAAACTTCAGATCGATTGCCTGCAACATTGTGATCAGCAGTAGACCTATATTCGTTATCCATAGTCCACATGCAATTCTTGCCTTGCTTGCAATGCCGAACTCTACCTCCACTCTCGCCAGAACAACGAGAACCAGGAAGCAGGCGGCCTCTCGAATGGACCGATACAACGCGCTGCTCGTGAAATCGCCCGGAGAAAAGATAACAGGCATCACGATCAGCACGGCGCCGATGAGACCCAGTGCGAGCCGAAGCGGAGTTAGCTTCTTGATCGAGTAGACCAGGGCCAGGATAAAACACGCCCCTGCGACCGACAAGTGAACCGAATATCCAAACTGGAGCGAGAAAGCGCAAACCGTTACGGCCAGCATCGCCATCAGACTTACATTGACCGGTCGAGGACTTGTTGCCAGCCGGGTATTTCTGTCGGGGAGCGTATTGGAAATTCGCATAGACGAGCAAGCCTCTTAGCGAACGATAGTTCGCATCCCTGGGAGAGACGGCCGAAGACGAGCCGCCATAACTTTCGCCGATATGGCACGGACCCATTGCTACCAGTTCCTGGACGCGATCAATGACTTCACGCTGCTGGCGACAATGGCGTAACCGGCATCGTTCAGATGTACCGAGTCTGAGCGCAAGGAGGTCGGCGGAATGTTGTTCTTGTAGTCCGCAACACAATACGGCAGCGTTCCACATAGAACTTTTGACATGGTCCATCTTGACCGTCAAGCTAGCTCAAACTTCGAAGACATGGATCATTTCAATATTCCTGTCGGCTCGCCACAAGCTCTTGCGGAGACTAGACGTCGCGCGACGTAAGTCGCGAAAAGCGGCTCGAAACGACTAAAGTTGGGCCGGACCATCATTGATAACCGGCACGCGCGCCCTGGGAGCGCTTATTGACCGATACTGACTTCACAAACCGAGCGTATCTCTTTGTGCAAGCTTACGCGGGTGCAATAGCCCTCGCGACGAATAGACGGAAACTGCCAGGTCCTTGTCCGGCGGGAAGGAATCCCCGGTAGAATTTGCGCGTGCCGTTGTCCATGGCGCGCTTCGGCAAGAGTTTGTCGTCTCCCGCACGCATCGAGGTCTGTACCATTCTCGAAGATCGCGCTCGTTGCACTTTTTCCTGGTGTCGTCAGTTTCGAGCCAACTCATGAGGGTACCGGCAATGGATACTAGTCCGACCGGCGGTTTCGGGAAACGCCTGAAGCGGCGCATCAAGTGGCCGCTGATCACTGTCGTCGCGTCTTTGCCCGACCCCGTGCAGACGATGCTTTTCATTCCGCGTATCCGAAGGTTCGCGCAACGTGTGCCGGTTCTGAAGGTCGTCTATACCGGCTGCTATCGCACGCATCCGATCGACAAGGCGCTTGGCACGGATACTGGCGACATCGAGCCGCCCGAAGCCATTTACGGCTACGGCCTGGAGGCAGGCAGTTTTCCCAATATGGTTTCGCAGCCGAGCGTGGTGCGCTGCGCGCTGCAGCAGCTCGGCGACTTGCGCGACCATGCGTTCATCGACATAGGCTGCGGCAAGGGCCGACCGATGATTGTTGCGACCGAATTTCCGTTTCGCCAGGTCATCGGGTACGACTTCGCCGTGCGTCTGGTGGACGTCGCCAATCGCAATGCGCAGATCGTCGCACGGCGCTTCCCTAGGCGCGTGCCGATGCGCGCCTACGTCGCCGATGCGCTCGAGTTCGACTTCCCGCCCGGCAAACTCGTCGTGTACCTGTTCAATCCATTCGGCCTCAAGACCATGACACGGCTTCTCGCCAACCTCGTCGCTGCACACGAGCGTGGATCGGTCGAGGCGTTCTCCGTCGTTTTATACCATCCGGTGTGTGCAGACGTGTTCGATTCGTCGCCGGTGCTTGTACGTCACTACTGCGCGTCGATGCCGTATGCGGAAGAAGAAATCGGCTATGACGCGGTAACCCATCAGAATGTGTGCATCTGGAAGACCAGGCCGCGCATGTAGCGCCGTGAGGTCTGCGGCAACCGCGAGGCGCTCGGCGCGACGATAGGAAAAGACGATGGAAGAACGCAGCGTTGGTCGAGTCGCTGCGGTTGGGAAACAGAGAGCAAGCCTACGGTATCGGCTCGCACCGATGCTGGCAGTACATTATCAGCGCCCTCAAAGTGATTGCGACAATGTCGAGGGAAGTCGTTCGATGCTCCACTTCGGGCGTTTGCCAGCGCGTAAGCGACGCTTCGAGGACTGTGCGCCATCGCACGTAGCATCGTTTGATGTGAATGCAAGATGCCAAACAGCGCGCGACTGCCAAGGGACGAAAACGGCACAGGTATTGCACTTTACCCGGCGGGATATGGTAAGCAAAGCAAGGCCTTAGAGGAAGATATGAATGCACCGGTTGAAGATATCGAGGTGATAAAAACGCCTGAGAGTTTTCAGGCGTTGCGTAGCGAATGGCAGGCGCTGTGGAGCCGCTCGAAAGGACGGCATCACGAATCGTTCGCCACTTGCTGGCTGACATGGGACTGCGTAGCGAAGCGGATGGGGCGATCGCTTCGCATCATCACCGCACGCCGCGATGGAAAGCTCATCGCGGCGTGGCCGCTCGTTCGCACGCGCAAACGTCTGTGGACCGTGCTGCGGCCATTGAGTCCCGAATCCGCTGACTATACGACGGTGCTTGTCGATCCAGACCATGCCTCAGATCGACTGATGGAGTCGATGTGGCGCGCCGCACAAGAGCAATGCGCATCCGACATTTTCCTGCTTCCTTACGTCGATCGCGAAAGTCATCTGTATCGGCTGGCCGTGGCGCACAGCGGCTTGATGACGACCAAGGAGCATCCGTGTGCCGTCGCGCGATTATCGCGTGAAGCGAATTGGGAGAGCTTCGCGGCATCGCTCGGCACCCTGTCTGGAAAGAAGCCGGGGGCGCTGCGCAAAAGACTCGAGCGACAGGGCAAGGTCGACGTACGCATACTTGGCCCAGAAGATGCCGACGAAAACGTGCGGATGATCGACTGGATGCTGTCCTGCAAGCGCGACTGGGCGGAGCGCGTACACAAGAAGGGCGCGTGGCTCTATTCAAAAGTATTCCGCGATTACCTCATCGCGCTGGCAAATCATCCGCCCGAGGGCGACGGAGATCCCTGCGCGAGAGTGATGGTCCTCGCACTGGACGACGCGCCCATCGCCGCAAACATGGTCGGCTTGGGAAAGGAAAGCATGTTGGGAGTGATGGCGGGCTTCGATCGGCAGCACGCGAAACTCGCACCCGGAGCAATTACGACTGAGGCGTGGGTGCGTTGGGCTCTGGAACATAAGCGCGACTTCGATCTCGGCATCGGCTCCGAATCATTCAAGCCCTATTGGAGCAAGGGAAACTACGCCGTTGCATCCAGCATCCAGATCGCGCAGTCGCGATGGGGCCGCGTCGCATTTGCGATGCATGACGTCGCCAACAAGCTCTCGGCAGTTCGTGCCGCAACGCGCCGCGGGAAAGAGCCCCCGTCTGGTAAAACGAGAAATACCGGCATCGAAACGGCGACGAAGTAAGTCCAAACGAAAAGCCATGGGTGCGTGGCTAGTCGAGCCTCTACGATCGGGGGCGCTCTCTCTTATAGCGCAAGGGATTTTGGCCGCCACGGTATTGAGAGAGTTACAGGAAGCAGGCATTTAAAGCCCTGATCCTGCACTTTTTTGACGAGGTGCGGATGGGTCCGAAAGCACTTGTGCCGGAGGAAGACTTCCTTCGGCAACTGGAGGCGGTGGCCGTCGGCACGTTCGCCTTCGTGCTCGTGCGCCGCTCGGCTGGACGCCGGTGACCTATGTGGCCGTCCAGTTCGCGCTGCTCGACCGAGGTAAATCGCAGACAAGACAACTCGGCCTCGTCACGCTCTGTCTGTCGTTCCTCATCACGGCGCGCCGCCTCGGCGGCTCGTGGATGCTTTGGGCGTACAACTTGCTTCTGGCGCGAGTCTACGCGGTCAATGCGATGGATGCGGCGCCGAACAGCGTGTCGGTGTTGTAGAACTATCGGGCATCCTATCCCGCACCGGCCATCGCGCTCGATGATACTCGCGGCTCGTTTAGCAACATTGAGATAGTCTGCTCGAGCCCTCCTTCAGATAGGGCTTCCTGAGTCACGGCCATCGCTTTTTCGATTTCTCGATGTTTACTCCTGTACAGACTTTCTGCGCCCGACAGAGCATCCAGGATCGATTCAGCGTCAGGAGCGACGAAATGGACCGCGTCGTGGATTTCGCGCATGCTCAATGCGGGAAGTTCTGTCGATATCACCAAACGTCCGGACGCAACGTATTCGACCACTTTGAACGGGAAGATCCCATCGCCCATTTTTTCGATCGACGAATGGACGTTGATAAGCACATCGCAGTCCGAGACTAAATTGAACAGCGTCGTCTCGTCGACCCGGCCGTGAAAGCGAACCGCCTCACTCGCCGCGCTCAGTTTCTCGAACTCCGATGACAGGGGTCCCGCTCCGCATACGTGAAGTATGAAGCGACCGTTCGATCGCCGCATGATCTCCAGCACGAGGTCGGCGCCCTTCTCAGGCCATAGTCCGCCGAAATAGCCGATTACTGTCCTCCTCCCCTCGGGACCTTCAAAGGGGCGTCGTCGCCGACATGCGACGCGAAGATCTTCAGAAACCACGCCCGGGCACAACACGACAGGACAACCGCTGCGCTCGTGCTCGCGCGTCGACAGATTGTCATTCACCGCAAGGCAAACGGACGGGGCAGGAAGAAAATAGCGCCACACCAAGAAGTCGACGAGCGGCTTTGGATGCCAGTAACGTCGTGAAAATGGCCAGTCCTCGAACTGAAAAACGAGCCGTGCGCCGGACTTGCGTGTCAACACGCGCGCGAGCATTGCCTCAAACGCGTACGAGTTGTAGATCCAGACCATCTCCGGATTCCCGAAATTCAGTATCTCCCGGCTCACGGCCTCGACTTCGAACAGATTCAACATCTTTCCAATTGTGCGTATCGGATAACTGCGAAGCGCGATCTCACGGACACGCACATCGCCGATGCGCGATTCCCGGACTTCACGCCCCGCCCACTTCTCGTCTTCGTGCTGCGTATTCACGAGCAGGACGTCGCCGGCAAGATGCGATGCCATCGTCAGGAAAAACTCTACTTTGCGCATGGCACCCAGGTTTTGGTTGCTGGCGCGCTTGGCAGCGCTGTACGGCGCGATGAACACGATCATGCTCGCTCCATGAGGTGAATAGGACTGCACTCGGCCGCTCAATTCATCCGCTCACGCAGCCTGCCGCTCACCCTCAACGGCGGCAAGGAGCATAGTGACGACCAGTGCAAATGCCAGCCGTGGCAACACGCCTAAAACTTCGGTCAGCTGCGGCGATCGGTCGAGCACGTTCCTCATTCGTGATGTTCCAGGGCCTTATAGCCCGCCAGGGTGATCAGCGCGTCACGCTTCGCGATCTGATAATCGGCAAGCACCATTTCCTTGACCAGCGCGGCAAACGAGACAGTCGGAGACCAGCCGAGTTTCGCATGCGCCTTCGATGGATCGCCGAGCAACGTCTCGACTTCGGTCGGCCTGAAATAGCGCGGATCGACATGCACGATGACCGTCCCAGGCGTGACCCGACATTCCTTGCTTCTGACGCTTTCGACGACGCCGATCTCATCGACGCCATTCCCTTCGAATCGAACCGTGATGCCGAGCTCTCCAGCCGCCTGCTGCACGAACTCTCTCACGCTGTATTGGACGCCTGACGCGATGACGAAGTCCTCGGCTTCCTCCTGCTGAAGCATCAGCCATTGCATCTGGACGTAATCGCGCGCATGTCCCCAGTCACGCAAGGCCGAGAGATTCCCGAGGTACAGGCAATCCTGCGATCCGATGGCGATGCGCGCGATGGCTCGCGTGATCTTGCGGGTGACGAACGTCTCCCCGCGCACGGGCGACTCGTGATTGAACAGAATCCCATTGCACGCGTACATGCCATACGCTTCGCGATAGTTCACTGTGATCC
This sequence comes from Paraburkholderia sp. RL18-085-BIA-A, assembly GCF_046027075.1. Classification (NCBI taxonomy): domain Bacteria; kingdom Pseudomonadati; phylum Pseudomonadota; class Betaproteobacteria; order Burkholderiales; family Burkholderiaceae; genus Paraburkholderia; species Paraburkholderia sp. RL18-085-BIA-A. The sequence continues at coordinate 30,595 of NZ_JARESU010000086.1, forward strand.
AGTAGGCGTACATCTTGGCCACGGCATAGGGACTGCGCGGATAGAAGGGCGTCGTCTCCTTTTGGGGAGACTCCCTCACCAGCCCGAAAAGTTCGGATGTGGACGCCTGATAGAAGCGCGTCTTCTTCTCCAGACCGAGAATACGCATTGACTCCAGCAACCTGAGTGCGCCCAGGCCATCGGCATTCGCCGTATATTCGGGCTCTTCGAACGAGACCGCGACATGGCTTTGCGCCGCCAGGTTATAGAGCTCGTCCGGTTGAACTCGCTGCATGATGCGCAAGATGCTGGACGAGTCGGTCAGATCGCCGTGATGCAGATGAAAGCGCCGTTCCGCGACATGATCGTCCTCGTAAAGATGATCGATACGATCGGTGTTGAACAGCGACGAGCGTCGCTTGACGCCATGAACCTCGTATCCCTTGTCAAGGAGAAACTCCGCAAGATAAGAGCCATCCTGCCCTGTGATCCCGGTGATCAACGCTACCTTTCTAGACATCGCTCATTATCCCCATTATGTCGTTCCCAAGCCTGCCATGTGCCGCGCCTCGCCTCACGTTCTTGAACTCGGCGTTGCCAGCCCTTTTCCATATCGGCCCCCGGTGCTGTACCGCGTTCCGTAGGTGAATCGCGCCGCAGGGACATCAGTGAACAAGATGCCTCTCACGCTCACGCCACCACTTTGCAGCCGGTTCAACGCCTCCGACACTTCACCCACCGGATGCCGCCCATGCCTTACGACAAGCAGCGTCGTCCCTGCATGTCTGCCGATCAGCGTTGCATCGGTGACCGCCAGCACCGGCGGTGTATCGATCACGACTGCGTCGTAGCGTTTCGATGCGGCACTCAGTATTTCGCTCAGGCGGTCGCTCATCAGGACGTCCGCAGGGTTCGGTGACTGGCCGCCGCGTGATATCAGATCGACTCCGTCCATCGCGTTACGCAGCAGGACATCGTCGAGTTCTGCCCCGTGCAGCAGCTCGCAGAGGCCTGGGCCGTCCCACGGCGCGAATGGGACATGCATTGTTCCCATACGCATGTCCGCGTCGATAAGAAGCACGCGCTTGGCGCCGGCTGCCAGAACAGCTGCCAGATTGATGGCGAGGAATGACTTCCCGACACCGGCCCTGGCACTTGTAATCATCACTATGTTGTTAGGAAGCTCGACGTTCGTCGATTGCAACGCGGTTCTCAGACTGCGGACGCCTTCCACCGCGACGTCGTATGGCGACGTTGCGGCGAGAACATGCAACCCCGGAAGCTTGCGCCGCATGTCGTCTTCGAGACGCACCTGGCGCTCGCTGTGTGGCACGACCGCACAGACGGGCACGCCGAGGGCTCGCTCGATGTCCGAACATCGCTCCACGCCCCCGGAGAGCTTCCTTTTTAAAAACGCGGCCGCGATCCCGAGCAACACACCGAGTGCCGCCGAAATGATCAGCACGATACGCCAGTTCGGCTTGAACGGCTTCTCGGGCGGCATAGCGCGATCGACGATTCTGACGTTGCCGACGTTGCCCGCCCGGATGACCCGCAACTGCTGCGCGCTGTTCAGGAGATTGGTGTACAGCTCCGTGTCGACGCGCACGTTTCGCATCAGGCGCAGTGCCGTCTGCTCGGTATCCGGAAGCGCGGAGACGCGCCGACTCAACGCCTCTCGATCCTGCTCGGAGCGGGCGATCTTCGCATCGAGCGCCGCCAGCGCCGGATGGCCGGGTTTGTACCGTTGCACCAGATCGTCCCGCTGCTGCATGAGCCCGCGCAAATCCTTGTCAAGCTCGACGGCCTGATGAAGCACCAGCCGGCTCTCCTCGCTCAGGTCGACCGTTCCTTTGCTATTACGAAAGGCGTTGTATTGATCTTCGGCCTGTTGCAGTTCGTCCTTCAATTTCGGCAATTGGCCTTCGAGAAACAGAAGTGAATGTTCGGCTTCGGACGATCTGCGCGCCAGGTCCTGAGATTGATACTGTTCGGCGATGGTATTCACGACGTCCGCCACCTGCAGCGGATCGTGTCCATCCATAGCGACGCCGATCATCCCGGTCTGAGCTTTCTTCTCAGTAATTGCCAGCGCGCTTTGCAGGGAAAGAATGGTCGTCTGTACCGAGTTCGCTGTAAGCGTGAACTCGACGCCGGGTCTTGCCCGTAATTCGGAAACGAGCAAGCGGACCTCGCCGCCCGCATAGTGCGCCACCATCTCCTCACCGACCTTCCCTACTCCCAGCACCGTACCGTCCGGCGCCACGAGCTCGAACGAGTCGTTCGGACCCGCTTTGACGACATACTCGCGTCCGAGCGTCGCACGTGGAACGTCGAAGCGGGGCGCCTCGATGCGTTCGTCCCCCCACGCAAACTGCTTCAGCCCGAGCAGCGCTTCGTTGCCAGTCGATTCACCTCGCAGCCGGGCCACCCATCGGCCGATGACCGGGAAGTAACGCGGACGTTCCGTGATGTCGAGGTGGAGTTTCCGCACCGTCTCGCCAACGACAAGCCGTGAGCGAATCAACTCCATCTCCGTGTCGGCGGCTTTAGCCTTGGAGTCGAAAAGCGAGGCGAGCCGCCCCGATGCCTCTGCGTCTAGCGAATTCGATTTCTCCGGACCGATTTGTAAGAGCGCGTCTGCCCGATACAAAGGCGGCTGAAGTACGGCATAGAACACTCCCGTGGCAAAGACGACGAGCGCGACGGCACCTATGAGACGCCAACTGTCGACCAATACACGCAGGTAGTCAGAGATTGAAACGGCATCCGCCTGAAGGGAATCGCTATTCCGTATTTGCTTCGTTGAGGACATAAATTCTGCCTGGTTGCGATTTCATTTGTTTGGCGGTGGAGCTTGCAAAGCATCCTGTTCCACGCAAGCGCCATACGGCTGCTCCATCCATTGAACGACTACGACCGATACGACTGCGGTCGAAAATGACCGGAATATCGACAATCGCAACCACGCACCGCTTTGTGCAAATGTACGCAGACGCAGCACGCCTTGCGACGACTGGACGGAAATTGCCAAGACCTTGTCGGGTGGAAGAGAAACATCGGTAGGAATTGCGTGTGCGTTCGCCCGTGGCGCACTTCGGCAAGACTTTGTCGTCTCAGGCGCGCATCGACGTCTATATCATTCTTCGATGAGAAGACCTGTAGAAATCTTTCTTAGCGCACTTTCTCAGAACAACTGATCAATGTCGCTCGTGGAGTGGGTACGCGAATGAAAATACTGATGATGTCCCTCAACTACGCGCCAGAAGTATGCGGCATTGGAAAATACTCGGCCGAACTTGCCGAATGGCTAGTTACACAGGGGAACGTCGTGCGCGTCATCACGGCGTCGCCTTACTATCCCGACTGGCGAGTGCAGGACGGCTACAGCCCGCTGAAATACTCGACGGAGACCATCAATGGCGTCTCAGTCACTCGTGTGCCTTTCTGGTGTCCGCGGCGTCCGACTGGATTGAAACGCATACTGCACTTGATGAGCTTCTCACTCGCGGCCGCTCTGCCCGCCATCGCTCAGCTTCGTTGGCGCCCAGACGTCGTGTGGGTAGTCGCGCCGCCATTGTTTGCCTGCCCGGTCGCCATGCTCATCGCGCGTCTATCCGGGGGGGTGTGCTGGATCCACATCCAGGATTACGAGGTCGAGGCGGCATTCGGCCTGGGCATGCTCAAAGGCGTCGCCCTCAAGCGATTCAGCCTTGCGATGGAGCGCGCACTACTCTCGCGCGGAGACGGCATCTCGACGCCATCCGTAGCGATGACACGGCGCGCCGTGAACAAGGGCGTCGAGCTGGCGAGACTGGTGACGGTTCCGAACTGGGTCGACACGGGCAACATCCGCCCGCTGGGGCGGGTCAGCGCCTATCGCAATCACCTCGGAATCGACGACAGTTCGATTGTCGTGTTGTACGCGGGCAACCTCGGTGCGAAGCAAGGTCTCGAATTGATCCCCGATGCCGCGCACTTGCTGGCCCATCGGCGCGATATTGTGTTCGTAGTCTGCGGCGACGGACCTGCGAGAGACTATCTGACGCGCAGAGCGGCCAGACTTCTGAACCTCAAACTGATCGACTTCCAGCCGAACGAGCGCTTCAACGAGCTGATGGGTCTCGCCGATATTCACGTTCTGCCGCAACGTGCCGATGCTGCGGATATCGTCATGCCGTCCAAGCTTGGCGCGATGCTCTCCAGCGGACATCCTGTCCTCGCAACGGCAGCCGAAAACACCGATCTCTGGAGCATCGTTCAATCCGTCGGCATGGTGACGGAACCCGGTAGCGCGACCGCTTTATCCCATGCGATCTCGCGGCTCGCAGACGATCCGGGCCTGCGTGTCCATCTCGGAACGCTTGGCCGCGCCTACGCCACGTCGAACCTTTCGAGGGAACATATTCTCGCCAGTTTCGAATCTCGTCTGTTAGACGAACTTCGAAGAAAGCGGGAGGTTCTCGACGAGCCATCACTCGACGGATAGGGATGAGACCTCGACCGTCCCTACCGGATTCTCGAATCGGCGGTTGCCGTGCGACACAGCGCGTTGCGTGCCTGCCTCGGCGGACGATAGTGTCAGCGTGCCTTCTGGACAGATGCCGAAGCGAACCAGGTTGGCTCCCGAGGTCAGCGTGGACGCAGGTTCGCGCGCACCAGGACGAGACAGGTTCTGCAGATAGATGGCCGATGACTAGTGATTTTCCTTGTTCGCGTTATGCGAAGCCGGGGCCACAACTTTTCTCCGACGCCGGATCCTGCGCAACGTAAAGGCGAGTGAACGCCCCGTCGTAGGTGCACAACGTTGCATAGTCACAGATCGGACCTTGCGACGAGACGAGGTCGGTCAGGTCTGCAATTCGGGCGTGCAGCACGCAAATCACACGCGGCCACCACTTGTCTTCCGGCGATAACGGCCGGGTTGTGTCAAATGTTGGCATCGAGCTTTGCGCGAACGGTGATTGCGCTTTTGACGCCTGCGGTTGCCGCCCTGCCGCGAGTATGCCCATGGTTGCCGCGAGGCCTTCCCATGCGCGAGGCGACTGCTGCTTACGAGCTCGCACCGGGCGTTACGTGCGCGAAGATTTGCTTCCTGAAAAGTCCAAAATAGAGGATGTAGTCCGCAATACTGGCGATGATCGTAGACCACACGACCCGCCTGCACGCCATAGGGGCGCCCACCAGATACGGAATGGGGGCGCGATAATGGGCACAGAGATAGAGCAGTGGGAGTGAGCAGAAATAACCAATCGACGACGCGATATGTGGTTCCCAGGCTCGCTGGGAGACCATGAAAGACCTTTCTTATTCCGCCGAGAGGAATGTTGACGCAAAACAACGCGATGAAGACGAGCGTCGACAAGGCGGCTTCTTTGGCGACTGGCTCGGACTCGAGCTTAAGCAGCCAGGGAAGGTCGAGCATAGAT